>NZKO01000136.1 GCA_002692535.1 Opitutia bacterium | reverse complement strand
TGCCAAAACTGGCATTTATCTAATTAATGAAAGATTACGTCGACTTCATCCTAGAGAGTGTGCCCGTTTGATGGGTTTTCCGGAAAGCTTCAAACTTCATAACAGGCGGAATGTTTGCTACAAATTATTCGGTAATTCAGTGGTTATTCCAGTAGTTAAAAAAATCTTTCAAGAAATTGAAAAAAGTTTGTCAAATATTGATCTTAAAGCAGCTTAACAGCTAATTATGCAACTGATTAAACGTTCAGCTAAAAATACTTTTGGATGTCTTGTCGGTTGTGCAATTGGAGATTTAGGAGCTATATATTGTTTTCAAAGATATTATGCTCCAGATAGCATTCCAAATGATTTGTGGAACTTGGTTTGGGGAATAGCTATGGCAAGTGGGATTGCCACTAGCATAATTCTTGAGACATTGATTCTGTGGAGGCAATTAGGACCAGCTGAGGCGTTTCGCACAGCAATTGGCATGAGTTTAATTTCGATGATTTTAATGGAAGCCGCAATGAACTTGGCAGATTACGGAATGATGGGAGAACCTGCTATTACGATTGAAGTTTTACCTTTTACTCTTGGTGCTGGATTTCTTGCTGCTTGGCCCTACAATTATTGGCGATTAAAAAAGCATGGAAAATGTTGTCATTAATGTGACTTTTCTACACTTGCTCTGTTTGTGTCTAATGAGCTAAATTAAAAATATAATGAAGCTTTTATTCCGTGAAGATGTATTGGATGCTGGATACGACCTGCCGGCAACTGGACTTTGTGCTAATATTGGGGATGCAGAAATGCAACAACTTCGTTTTGGAGGCGAGTGGATTCTTGCCGAGGATGAGACTCTCGTAGCAGATGGACATGAGCAGCGCTATCTTTACATGGTCGTTTCTGGAGAAGTTGCCATAACGAAGATCAATGATCAGGGTAAATCTCAACAGATTGCAACGCTTGGGACCGGTGCAGCATTTGGAGAAATGGCTTTTCTGAGTGGTGGTGTGGCGTCGGCAAATGTTCAGGCAATTGGTGAAACAATTCTGTGGCGTATGGATCATGAAACTCTTCTTGGATTCATAGGAGAACACGGTGTAGCTGGTGGCCAGCTTTGCCTGAATGTAGCAAGTATACTATCGGGTAGACTGGTTGAAGGTAACAAGAAGGTCATTGATATGGGCAAGGAGCTTCAGGCATCTTTGGCTCAATTAAAATCAGTGGCCGGTGCAGGGTCGGGTAAAAACTCGCAAGCTCTCCAGCAGATGCAGGGTAAAGTTTCCAATATGCAAAATGCCTTCAAGGGTGGAGCGGTTAAGAAATCGACCAATATTTTTGCAATGGCTTCCACTGTTGTTGCGGTTCTAAGTACTTTGGGGATGATTGGTCTTTTTGTTAGTTATGATGATTCGTCCATTCAGGAAGCGGTAACTCTAGGAAAAAAAGTGAAAAAACTAGAGGCAAACGAAGAATTTTATCTTGGTTTGAAACGAAGACTTGAAGAAGAAAATAAACAACTGGTACAGCAAGAAAAACAGATTAAAAAAGAGAAAGAAGAGGTAGCCTCCAACCTTTCTCAATCGATGAGCGAAGCACAGGATCTTCGAGGGCAAATAGACAGGCTTGAAGATGAATTATCAGAAGCAAAAGATAATTTAGTCCGTGCTCAGAAAGTGCAGCCCGTTGAAGTTCCTGTTGAACCTCAGGTAAATGAAGAAGAAAAACAAGATTTCAAAGAAACCTTGGTGACATGGATAAAAAGTAACACAACCTTGGTATTTCCACTTTCAGTTCAAATTGCAAAAGATGCAATTTCTCTTCAAAACAACACTGGTCAAGTTAGAATTCCGATTAAAGTTGGTCAAACCGTTAAGGCGCTAAGGTTTTATCCAAACTCAAATAAATATTTGGTTGTAGCTCAGGAAAACAGTGACAAGTTTCTTGCTACGGTAACTTTGGATAATACAAACTTCTTTCAACTGGTAGCCCAAATATACAAAAAGAGACAAGAATTTTTGGGTAAAGATTATTCTAATCTGCCTTCACTAGAAGAAGGTCCGAACGGCAATAAGACACTTAACAACAGCCCCAAGCCTAACATGACGCCTCAAATATTATCTACATCTGTAACTGATGGTAATGGAAAAAATATAATAAGGGGCGTTGCTCAAAACCCACAGCTTTCAGAGAATGTTTTAGATACTGTTTCACCCAAGGAAGTAAAAGGTGAAACAGTTGACACGAGCGATCATGGAACAAACTGTGTGTGCAAGGACTGTCGGGCAAAAAAGATTGGCAAAGGGAGCCTGTTCCCCGATCTTTAATTTCTACATTTACCCAATCTAGCCCTGCTTAGAAGCAGTTTATTTGGTAAAAAGAGCATAAACACCTGCACCAACAAGTGCAGAAGTGAACGAAAGAATTAAATATGCGTTTCGGTGATTCCATCGAGTAAGTTTTTCCCAACCAGAGTACCAGTAAACAGAAACCTCTTCACCATGTCGGAATTTTTGAAGGTCGTCCAATAATTGCAAAATATTGGGGTAACGCTTGGATTTTTTTCGTTGCAGTGCTTTCATGCAAAGTGCTTGCAAGTCTCTTGGGATTTCGCGATTTGGTGCGACTTCTCTTGGGAGTGGGTAAGGCTTATTCAATATTTTTTCCTTAATTTCGATTATATCTTCACCATCGACAAATGACTGCAAAGTAAGCATTTCAAAGAGGATTACACCAAGAGCAAATATGTCGCTTCTTTCATCAAGATTGGGGTCACCGGTGGCGATTTCGGGAGACATATACATGGGCGTCCCATAATGCCTGCCAGTGGGAGTAAGTTTTAAGTCCTGCGGGATAGGCTCCTCTGAAATCTTCCCATGCACTAAGCTTTGGGTTCCCTTGATCTTTGCCAGTCCCCAGTCTAGGACATAGACTTCACCAAATTTTCCGACAATGATATTAGCCGGCTTCAGGTCACGATGAATGACCCCCATCTCATGGGCGAAAGCAAGAGTTTGACAAACCTGAATCAGAATGTCGATGAGGCGTGGGAGGGGAAACTTTTCCACAACTTCGGGCACTTCCTGCCTAAGGTCGTGAAGGATTTGCCGCAGATCCTGACCGTCCACTTTTTTCATAGTGAAAAAGAGCTGTCCTTCGCGGTCGCGACCTAATTCGTATACTGGGAGAGTGCCAGGGTGCTGAATATTTGCGGTTACGCGGGCTTCACGCAAAAATCTCTTGGTCTCAATATCTGAATCTCTAAGATCAGAATGCAATGTCTTGTAGGCAACTTTACGACCGAGATTTTTGTCATAGGTAACATAAAGTTTGGCGGTACCTCCTTCAGCGAGTGGTTTAAGTTCATCGTATTTGAGGGAACCACTTTTCCATGCAGCGGGAAGTATGTCGTCAGTATCCTGCGGATGCAGGCTTTTCGCTTCTTCTTCCACCCTAATCATGATGGTAAAAAGATAGCCCTATTTTATTCAGTCTGCAAGGGATGATTTGTGAGGCATTTCCAGTCCGATGTGTGGAACATTTCTCTCTTCAGCAAGTTTCAGCTGCTTGTGCCTTTCTTCCAAACTCTGGCGTTTTGCATCATTTAGAGAGTCAAAACATCTTGGGCAGGATATACCATACTCATATTGTTCAGATTCTAAATCCTTCTCGGAAAGCGGCCATCTGCATCCGTAACACAACTGAGTATCCCCATCTTTCAATCCATGGGTAACAGATACACGATTATCGAAAATAAAGCATTCTCCATCCCAATCACTTTCCTCGGGAGCAATTTTTTCGAGGTAATTGAGAATACCACCTTTGAGATGATAAACTTCCTCAAACCCATTTTCCAGAAGATGGGACGAGGCCTTTTCGCACCGAATACCACCGGTGCAAAACATTGCAATTTTTTGCTTCTTGTTATCGCTAAGTTCGTTTTTCACATATTCGGGCCATTGTCCAAATGAGTCAGTGTGCGGGTTTTCGGCACCTTTGAATGTTCCCACTTTGACTTCGTATTCATTACGGGTGTCGATTACCCGAACATTCGGGTCACGAATGAGCTTATTCCATTCCCTTGGTTCCACATATTGTCCCACGGTCTTATTGGGATTGATCGATGGATCTCCAAGGGTCACAATTTCTGGTCTGGTAATGATACGTAATCTGTAAAAAGTTGATTTTGGGCTCTCGGACAGCCGGGGAGAAAGATCAGAAAATCGCACATCCTCCCTAATTAGGTTTATAAAGTTTTCAATTCCCTCCCGTGGGCCTGAAACCGTTGC
>NZKO01000135.1 GCA_002692535.1 Opitutia bacterium | reverse complement strand
TTACTGGGAGTATCTCTCTTCAATCCGTAAATTTTGGCGGCATCACCATCACCATCCAAAAGCAGAGAATTGCTGCCTAGGAAAGGGGAGTCTGAATGGATCGTGCCATCTCCCTGGAGATAAGCGGTTGAACCTGCTCCTGCCTGATCTTCAATCCTGCTGCCATTTAGATCATCAAAAGTCCACCATCCCACCAAATCCTCCGATTTCGTTACCAAATCGGAGTAAACAATCACCACCGAACCATAGGAATTGCTCACATTTTGATCATCATGACAACGACCTGCGGGTATCTCCATTACTATCCTTTGTGGCTTGATGGTGGCATTTAGATCAAAGGTGTAATTTAGACCGCTGGGCTGCAAATTACTCAAGGTAGCCCCAGCAACCGTTATGTCATCAAGCTCAAAGCCGTTTATTTGTACGGGATTTTGGTTCTTGTCCCAAAAACTGACTGTCACGGACAAGGGCATCTCTGAGATCGCCCTATTCACAAGAAAAGTCGGAGTTACGCCAAAATCCCCTGAGCCTCTTCCATAAGACTCCAAAATATCTCTGGGATGAAGGGCAATACGATAAAAACGCAGGTCATCAATCCATCCTGCAAATGCACTGCTTCCTTCAGGAGATGCACCGACACCCAAGTCTCCATCATTCGCGTCTATTGGCCAATCCAATTTCGAAGAACCCACCCATTCCCCATCCAGAAAGGTATTGAAAATCGAACCATCAAAACTGAAGGCTAGCTGATGCCATTGATCAAATGAGAAACCAATCGCACCATTATCGTAATAGGTACCAAATGAACGAACAATCGTTTTCAAATGCTTTCCATCCGGTTCGATTTGAACAAAATAAGATGCATATCCATCCTTTCTCTTGGAAAGCAATTGGGTATATGCATCTGGCTGGCTGTTGGTCTTAAACCAAAAAAGATAGGTAAACTCCCCGGTTGCCTTGATTTTGTCGTTGGCTAAAGCGAGTGCATGAGCGTCTCCGTTACGAATGTCCAGACTATGCTTGGAAATGGCAGTGTTGTTTTCCTCCAACCCCCATCTGGCATTGTCTTCAAGCAACAAATCCAAACCTCCACCAGTTGCATCGGCAGCAACGCTTCCATTCCCCTCGTCAAATGTCCATCGAGCCAAAAGTTCCTGCTCTTTTACAACCCCCATGGAATTGAAAAAAGAACCCATAAGGAAGATCGCAAGAAGCAATCGAAATGGAAAAGGGAACATAGATTAAATATACTTTATTTTAACCTTATAATCAACCTTCTCCGCTAAATATCTTCAAGGCTAATCGGTGTTATTTTTCCATCCCAAAACCAGATCTCAGACAAATATTTTCACCAACTGAATTTGTAACAAAAAAATGCTCGGATATCAGTCTTGTGTAATAAACATTCAATAAAAAATCTTGGTAAAAATTAACAATTTATTTCCAGCATCAAAGGGCAATGACTAAAATATCAACCACAGATTGAAAATACAGGGTTATTATCTGGATTTGACTCGAACCCGAATGAACAATTGACCGTTTGCTGAGCGTTGAGCCCTACTCTTGAAGACAATTCGCTCCATCCCTCCACCCAAATCAGTCTTGGAAGCCGTGATTTCCTCAGCCCCGGTTGAACTCCAGGTACGGTTATCGGTACTTGTTTCAACAATATATTCAATCTTGTCGTCCCCCGTGTTGAAATCATCACTGATTCTGGTAAAGGATATATACTCGTAATTGTCTCCCTTGGAAATTCTCTTGGGAAGAATGGAGCGGGCGTCATTCGCGAGAGAATCACCACCAAAGGCCCGTTCAAGCAAATTGCTCACACCGTCACCATCCGAATCAAATGAGTCACTGTCGAAAAGATAGTCACCTTTATCTCCAGAAACTCCCATACGGCTCTTAAAGGCAGTCTTTTTAGTGTCAAAACGCTCATCCATTCTTCGTTCTTCAAAGAAAACATCCTTACCCGGTGGTTTCAGGACAAAAGTTCTCTCCACTGGAGCGGCAGCATGGTAGCTTGCATTACCTGCTTGTTTGGCGACCAAAGTGAGGGTCATTAGTTTCCTTCCCTTGGAATCAGTCTCATTAAAGGCAGTCTTTAGGGTATTCTTATCACCACCCTTTGGAGCTATTGCTATCATTTGCTTACCTGGAGGACCAATGATCTTAGCAATCGCTGCGGAAAGGTTGCTTCCATTCTTTGACTTCAGTTCAAAACTTACCGGAAGCCCGGATGTGGTTTTGAAAAGATGTCCCAAGAAGATTGGCTTACGACTGAGAGGAAGGTCAGGTAGTTTTTCCCTACCACCATAATCTCCCTGACCTTGAATCAATTGACCGTACTTCGATGAGTCCAAAGTAAAGGTGATGTCCTTTTCCTTTCGCATGAACAGTGGTCCGTCAACAATTGCTCTTATGGTGACGTTACCTGAAGTCGTTCCACAAGTTACCGTTTTTCCCGAAACCGTAGCAGGACCCGAAACAATACTAAACGTTGGAGTTGGCGCGATAGACTGTGGGAATAATTGACCAGTAGCCGCATTGGTGATGGTCGCCTTCACATCAAATGACTGTCCGTTACCCATTAGCCCGATCGGGTCGAAGTTGATGTTAACCGGATGCTTCACTTTGAAGGACCGGCTGATCGGGGCTGCCGCAGCCGTTGTCGTATTTCCATCCTGAGACGCACGTATGGTAATGTCTCCCACACCCTTAAAGGTGAGCTTCGTTCCAGTGGCGACGTCGTTGGAGTCGATACCCGTATTGATCAGGGCCGCTCCAGAGGTCACCTTGTATGTGATGGGAAGGCCCCTATCGGAAGATGCGTTCAAATCAAGGGTGGCATTTTTGGCGATTGCCGGAATTTCATCAAAAGTGATGGTTTGGGGATAATCGCCCATAATCTTCAATTGCATGGTCGGACTGCTCGGTGCTGCCGAGAAGTAACTGTCCCCGGGTTGGCTCATGGTCACGGTTACCGTTCCTTCGCTCATTCCCTTCAGCTTACCATCACTGGTTACTTGAAGAACTGAAGGGTTACTTGAGGTGTAGATCAAGTCAAGTCCGGAGGTTGCGTAGGAACCTTTGAGCTCAAAAGGATCATTGTGAATCGACATTACCGGTAGGTTGCTGGCCGTGTCGATAGGCATCCCATGGATCACAGGGTTTGTCTCCTTGTGTATGGTCTGGGCTCCACCAAACAATGGACGGTTTATTTTGAAGGGATGAGAAATGGCAAGACTTCCCTGACCTCCCCATTTGTGGGCAAGATATCCTTCCAATCTTCTGATGGCAAAATCATTAAGTGTCTTGGATGCGACCATCACTTCGTAAATTTCTCCTTCAAAAGCACTATTGGATCCATTGGCCATTTTACCTGAAGCCACAGTCATAGCACCAAGGGTAGGCAAGGTAATTGAACCTGACGTAACTGCAGCAAGGCTTTGCTTGGCTCCATCCATAAAGAATTCACCTTTGCGGTTCAGAGAATCCTTTTCTCTGCGGAATACCGCAATATGCGTGGAGGAACCGAAAGATGGCGGAGAAGCAAAACTGAGCGCACCTGAGTTATACTCAAAAGAACCATTCTCAGCCAAGCCAAGCACTTGGTTGGCAGCACCTGATGAGGAACCAAACTGTATCATTCTTTTAGTACCAATTGAAGCATTTGATTTTGCCGCAATGATAACCGTAAGCGCAGGATTACCAACTAGCGAAAAAGGCATAAATCCAGTCAAATGAGCACCTGCATTTCCGTTGGACCCGCCAAAAACCAGAGCATTCTTACCACCAGACTGGCTGTACACCGGTTGGAGGTTTTGGGTAGATTGAGCAACTAAATTATTGCTGCCCGACCGGTCCGCCCAGACGGCCACCTGAGTTTTTGATCCTACGGAAATGAAGTCAGAAGCCGATTCCGACAGACCATCACCATTGATGTCATTCGCATCGAGCCAAACTGTCATTCCCGTAATGGAATTGGGGTACGGGCTGTATTCTGTGACATTCACGTTGAAGGTCTTGGAAGGAGCCGCATTGTATCCCACACTACCGGACTGGGAGACCGTAATCTGGGCAGTACCACCTCCAATAACCTTTAGCTTGGTACCACCGAAAACAACTTGAATCACCGATGAGTCGCTACTGGAGTAGGTAATTGGCAATCCGCTGGGTGTATTTCCTCCGCTTCTTACCGCATGGATGTGACCGCCGAACACGAAATCACCCGAGTCCTTACTGCTGGCACCGGTAAAGTTGGGTAGGGTCGCATTTCCTGCAATGGTCTTGATTTCCTGATTCGCCTTGGAAACCGTTACGTTCTTGTCAAGAGACGCGGCCTGCCATACGGCACTACCGGGCTGAGTTGCAGTTACCGTTGCAGTACCCTGACCAATGGTTTGCAAATAAGTGGAATTGACCACCTTAACCACTGTCTCATCCGAAGAAGTGTAGGTAATTGCAAGACCTGATGTCGCTGAAGCAGTCATATTGATATCGGGAACACCGAAGCTGAGACTTGCGAGATTTTGATTCCAAGTGATGGTTTGAGGAGGAACGGAATCGTCCTGAACAATCAGGGGTCGGGTAACGGAGGGTGCCGCATCAAATATTGAATTACCTAGCTGAGTTGCCGTTATGGTCGTACTACCACCGGATTTGAGGGTAATGACGTATCCGGAAACCTCTGCAATTGAGGTATTGGCAATTTGGAAACTCAGTGAGAGACCTGAAGAGGCATTCGCATCATGACCACCCGTGGAGTTCAGAATGAAGGTTCCCTGACTTAGCAGCAGTCCTGGAATCGGATCGAATACAATCGTTTGCGGAACCTTTGTTATGGTCAGATCCTTCTCCACAAAAGAAGCGGGATTAAAGTTATTGTCACCTGCCTGACTGGCTCGGATCGTAGCAACTCCGACACCATGTATGCTTACCGTATTTCCACTTATGCTGGCCACAGCCGAGTTGGAACTGGTGTAGGTAATCGCAAGACCAGTAGTTGCATTGTTATCAACCCTCTTTGAAACGGCAGAGAGATTGAAATCCGCATCCAAGGTAGTCTTGTTGGGAAGATCGGCAAAGGTGATGTACTGATCCGAACGGGGTGTTTCCGTAATGGTAAGGCTCTGGGTAAGTTGAGCTGGAAACCAATTGGTGTCTCCAGCCTGATTTGCCCGTATGCCCACCTTACCCGGAGTGGCACCATTTACGATGGTCACCGTACTTCCTGACACTGTGGCCCGACTGGTGTCATTACTGTCAAAGGTAACGGGCAATCCGGAACTGGATTCCGCGACCACCTGGAATGGAGAGCTTGCCGGAGTCTTGTCGGAAATGGGCTGAAATGCAATTTCCTGAGCACCACCAAATGTGGGAAGAGCCACCTTGTATTTGTGGGTCGCGGGCAGCACACTTTCCAGTCCCCACTTATGGGCAAGATAACCTTCAATCTTTTCACGGGCCAATCCCGGAAGGACACGATTGTAGGCTACGGCTTCCGCAATCTCACCTGCCAGATTACCGCCCAACTTATCGAGGGCCGAAATGGTTTGGGAATCTGTGCTAGCACCCATGTTCACACCATTGACGTAGAGCACATATGCTCCCCCTTCGACCTGATAGGTGATAACCGCAAAGGAACTCGAAGATATTCCGGAGTCCATAATGGCAACTCCCGAGCGTTTCAATCCCCATTTGCCAGTGGATGTGGTACCAATCAGATCACCACCAAATGGAGACGTTTCAAGCGATTGGGCACCATTCTGCTTCAGAACAGCAAAAACCATTTTTGTACCTGAAACACCACCATTACTAATGTTCAAAGTATCTGCCTGGTCGAAGCTAACCACTGCTTTGCCGTCTAAGGAGTTAGCCAAATATGTACCGGATATACTGGTGTTACCTTGAGTTGCATTTCTTGTGTTACTTGATTGATCACTCCAGTTAAAAACTGCCATCGAATTGGGAAATACGTCGGGGAGGTTATTTGCATCTAGGTCATAGGCGTCAAACCACCACTGCATACCCGAGATCGATTCCTCAAACAGATTGTAGTAATTAATTGTTAGTGTTTGTGTTACGGCGGGTGCAGGGTTGAAAATCGAGCTACCAGCCTGATTGGCAGTAATAGTTACAGTTCCGGCCTTCCGAATGCGAATCTTCTGTGAACCAGGATCGGGTAGAAAATCTCCGTCCAAGTCAAAAGGACCAGTGATTTCTGCAATAGTTGGGTCAGATGAGGAATATCCAATAGGTAAAGAGTTACCGCTCAAGTCGACTCCA
>NZKO01000134.1 GCA_002692535.1 Opitutia bacterium | reverse complement strand
ATCAATATCATCGCCAAGCATGATAGGACACTCTTCAGAAAAAACTGATGAATTGAAGAAAAACAAAAATGAGAATGTGCTTAGAATTTTATACATGATAAAATTATGTCCTTAAAATGAAATTTTTTCAAGTATATCATAACATTTATCAGAAAAAGAAATTCTCACTATACTCTTGTGATTGTTTATCTAAAAACAGAAACTTTCAATAAAAGGAAAGAATTTATGGAACAGTCGGACAAGGATAGATACCAGAGGATTTTGGAAGATAATTTGTCGGAAGTTCAGGAATACCTTAAGTCAAGTGAGGACGCTGCCGCTGCTGTCGAGCCCGATAAGAGTTTGGGTCGCCTATCTCGAATGGAAGCAATGCAGGATCAGCAATTGGTTATGGAAATGAGAAGACGGAAGAAGCGTCAGCTTGCGGAAATCAAATCCGCTCTTTCCAAGATTGAAATGGGTAATTATGGAGTTTGTATCTTTTGCGGGAAAAAAATAAATGCTGAAAGATTAGAAGTCAGCCCAGAATCACAAACCTGTATCCGTTGCACATGAATTAAAGATTTTCCCTGAGCATTCGAAAGAGTTTCTTATGTTTATGGCTTACTTTACTTGCTCTGGCACGCCATTTTCGGAAACTTGAGGGTTTCAGATTACTTCGCATTAATCGAATCACGTCGGATTCATTTTTACCACTAATCTCAAAAATTTCTTCGAAAGTAATTCTATCTGCCCATGCCGCCCAAATTATCCAATCTTGTGTCCCTTTTGGAGGCATGGGTTTGCAGTTTTTGGTTACAGGGAACCGGCTTTTTTTCTTTCGCACAAATTTATTTCAAATACTTTTCAGATCAATCACAAATCGGTACTTCACATCGCTTTTGAGCAGTCTTTCGAATGCCTCTTGGATTTGGTCGATGCGAATTACCTCAACTTCTGAAACAATATTGTTTTCTCCACAAAAATTAAGCATTTCCTGGGTTTGACTGATCCCGCCAATGAGAGAACCAGCAAGCTGTTTTCTTCCGAACATCAACTGGGCTGCATTGACTTGACTGAGAGGTTCAATCGCTCCTACAACGCACATCGTCCCATCCACTTTCAGAAGATCGAGATAAGGGTCTACCTGATGATCCACGGGAATCGTATTTAAAATGAAATCAAATTCTCCCGCTTGCTTTGACATTTGATCGGAATCGGTGGAAAGTAAGGTTTCATCGGCCCCGAGCTTTTTTGCGTCTTCAGCTTTTTCGGGAGTGGTTGTTATCATAACGGTATGTGCACCCAGAGCATGCGAAAATTTAACTCCCATGTGACCCAATCCTCCCAATCCTACGATCCCAACCTTCATTCCTTGACAAACTGACCAATGGAGGAGGGGAGAGTATGTAGTTATACCTGCACAGAGTAGTGGAGCGGTTCCTGGCGTTTCCAGTCCCTCCGGAACATGAAGTACAAAAGATTCATCTGCGACGATTCTTTGAGAGTAACCTCCAAAAGTCATGCCTCCCGGATCGCTGACAGGAGAATTATAAGTGGCAGTGAAGCCATTAAGGCAGTATTGCTCATTTCCGGATTCACAGGAGCTACATTGCCCACAGGAATTAACCATGCAACCGATTGCAGCTAGGTCACCAACCTTAAATTTTCCAACTTCCGAACCCACCTGTTTAATTCGTCCGACAATTTCGTGACCGGGAACCACGGGATACTTGGTCATACCCCAATCATTGTTAACGAAATGCAAGTCAGTATGACATACCCCACAATACTCAATTTCAATGAGGACATCGGTACTTTGAAGAGACCTTCTCTCAATAGTGTGCGGGTGAAGGCTTTCTTTTGCCGCATAAGCAGCATAACTAGCAGTTTTCATATTTACGCTAGACCGACAAGATTTTGAAAAAGACAGCAAACATAGCTGTGAATGATTGGGCAATTATTTTTTAACCTGTTTGACGATTGTTTCCGTTTCCGAAACCACCACGCTTCCAAGACTGGGAGAATCCTGTCGTAAATCAATCAGTTCTAAAATGTAAGTGTAGGTTTTGAATATGACACGAGGTTGATATTCACGGTTTTCAAAAATTTTCTGAGTAAGTACATAATCGGGTGAGTTCGATTCGGAGCGGTTCTGTTGAGATTTTGCAAATCTAATGTACTCGTTTAAGGAACTTTTCGAACTGGTACCAGATATCTGAGCCAAACCCGACTGGGTGATCACATTTTTCAACCGATTGATCCTAAGTGCTTCGGGGAATTCAACTGAAATCTGTGCGGTCATAGGACCAATTGCGAGTAAAGGAGGTTGGGATTCGCCGGTTTTAGCCAAGGCTGATTGCATCAGCTTTGGAAACATTTTTGACGACATTTCATCAAGATCACGAACAGTAAGGTCGCGATATTCAGTTACTTGAGAAGTGTCCACACGTATGGTTTTACCACTCTGACAGCCACTAAAGAGGATAATGAAGAAATTAAGAATTAAAAAAGGGCTTATTTTTTTCATGGAATTTTTAAATATGTGAGATTTCAAATACCTTTAAGCAAAAGTCGAAAGTCCACCGCATTTCCTCGTGGATCAATTGCCTGGAGTGTTTGTATTTCTTTTCCGTTAATCGTGGCATTTTGCCAAACTGGGGAGTTTTCGACGGATCCATCCTCGACTACCCAATCAAATTTATAGAGAAAAATGCTGGGTTTCGAAGATTGGTTTTGAACTTCTGCTTTTGCCATAAGCTTTCCATTAACCTGATTCTTGAAACTGTTTACCACCACAATGTTTTTCGTTTTGTTATCTCCACCGGCGATCTTTGTGAGCGAAGCATCCTCTTCGCTTTCATAGGTGGTGGCAGGGTTTTTGTTGTAAGTGGCACATCCGCATAATGCAATAAGGGCTGTAGTGAGGAAAAGAATCTTAGAGTTCATAACTAAAGGGAAATGTAAGGTTATAGGGATTGTCAATGGTTGGAGGCTAAAATTTTTGAATTTGGAGAAAGAGCAGAGTCCGCTAAACCCTCCCCAAAGCCGAAAGAACTGATTATCTTTATCGGGTTTCCTCTACGAATTGACTTTAGATAAACAAAGTTGGTCTGGTTGTTGGGATTGACCTGGAAGGAAACTTCCGAGTTTGAACCTGCACGAACTGAAAGCTGACCATTTTGGGGAGTGGACACTTTCTGTACCAGAATTTGTTTAGGCAGAGAATACCACGATCGATCATCAGCTTGAGTAAAGGCTTCTGCTGCTGCAACTTTTGCAACTGTTGCCAATAGCATTACACCAAAATTGTCGTCTTGTTCATCCTTGGTTACTTCCTCTATTGCTGCCTGCGAAGCAACTGCCAAAATCGTTTGGATAAGAGCTTTGGCTATCTCTCCAGGAAGTTTGGCTTTGAATTCAGCTGAAACCACGGAATCCATGTCCGTGAGAACTTCCATGGGTGTAGATTTTTCGCCGCTGACTATAGTAAAAAATCCATCATAATCGTCGCGGTAATTAAGCTGAGGAAGGGCAAATGGAACATAAAGAACACCACTGGGGGGCAAACCGTTGTAAATAAGTACGAGTGAGAGTCGGTACTTCTTTTCTATCCTATGAGGAGAGGAACCTGTTTCCAAAAAAACATAGGTAGAGGAGTTGGAGTCGTTGGCATTTATCTTTTCTTCTCTCTGTAAGAAGGAAACATTTTTTCCAAGAGTTTTTATAAGGTTTTGTTTGTTTGTTCCGAAATCAAATTGATTGCCTCCGCGGTTGGTGAGAACGAGTCTGAGGTAATCACCCATGGGGTTGTAGAATTCCTTGTATTTATCGGCAATTTCTTCATTGACCAGTTCATTTTGAGCGATTTCTCCAGATTCAAGAAATTCACCGTACTTTAAATCATTTCTCTCCCTTGCCTTCGATTCAATATCGATAATTCTTTTTCGATTAATTTCCTCCGCTTCCTGCCTCTTGAACTTCAATTCGGTGAGCGCTGACTGAGCAAGGCTATTATTTTTTGATTCAAGTGCACGAATTGTACGATAGATTTCAAGCATATTACGGTCATGAAAATGTCCCACATATTCACCGATTTCCTTGGAACTTGGATCAATTAATCCTCCACCAAAATTCTCGTCGACAATCGATTTGGCACGCTCAATGTGAATGTCAGTCAATTGATTTGCTTTATTTGCCCTTGAGACAGTTACCATTTCCATATTCCAAAGCAGTTCTTCATCGTGCCCGCTTCTAATAGATTGACCTGCTTTTTCAAGATTAGAAAGGGCAGTTACTTCATCGCCCAAGTCCCATGAATTTCGGAATTCCTGAGTGCTCTGTTGATAGGACGCACAGGAGCATAATCCAAGTATTAGAAATGCAAGAGTGATTTGGGAGAGATTTTTTCTCATAAAAGAGGCAAGGACGAATCCTTATTCTTTAGCTAATCTGGCGAGAGGGAGTTCTTCTCCATCCACTTATGATCGCGTCAGGCGTTATGACTCCCATTTTTACATCCGCCAACCTTGCTGACAAAGTATTGGAAAACCTCTTATCATAATTTTTTAAATCGTTACTTAAGGAGTTTTCCGTGAGGAGAAGAACT
>NZKO01000133.1 GCA_002692535.1 Opitutia bacterium | reverse complement strand
TATCCAATAATATACTGGTTCTTGCTTCTTCTTACTGAACTGAAGACTTAAGGAATACTAGAAATATAGAGCAACATACGAGCACTGGCTCATGATCGTAAATTCATAGGTTCGAATCCTCTCCCCGCTACCATTTAAATACAATAATATTAGTTAGATACAATGTTTCTCATTTTATTAGAATAGGAGAAATCAGTCTTGGTGTCCATATAGGTGTCCATCTAACCTGAATTAGGGTGTTAATTTTCTGATTCTCTAACCCTATTTCCCATCTCTATACTTTCATCATTCCATTTCATAGAACGTAGGTCCTCGTCATCGACTAAGTTATATCTGAGAAACATAGACATTGTCTTATGTCCACTTGCTTTCATGATTACCGAAGGAGGATTACCTGCTTTACGCATGTTAGTGATTGCCGTGTGCCTAAAATCATGAAATACGACATCATTGAGGCCTGCTAATTTTCTGACCCTGTTCCATGACCTACTGAATCCTTTGAAAGGTCTATAGCGGCCTTGCTTATCAAGGTAAAGGAACACGCGGTTTGTTGTGATCGACCTTGGCAAACTGTAGAGCATCTCTTTAATCAGAGGATGAATTGGAATACTTCTTCCATTTTTTTTGCCTTTAGTCCTATTGGCTGATAGCCGAATAAAGTTAGATTGCAGGTCTATTTCATCCCAAGTCAGACCAATAATCTCTTCTTTACGCATTGGTTCGTAGTAGGCCATCTTCAGAATGGGTTTTAGATGAACCGGCGAAAATGAAAGAAGGTTTTCTAATTCATTTTGACTAATTATCCGCTGACGGACATTGTCGTCTTTGAGTTTTGCTGCTTTTATTATTGGATTACTCTCAATTTTTCCATACTTAACTGCAAAATTGAGCATTGACTTAAAAGCAGAGATTTCTTTATTTATGGTTGCAGCAGTCACTTTGTTATTTTTGCTCCAACAAGATTCCTCCTGACCTCTTGTTAGTCTGTAGTTCTCAATATCATCAAGGCTTAAAGATGAAGCATATTTCGATTCACCAATAATCCGAACAGGATGAGCGACTCTGGAAAGAAGAGTATTGTATGTAGATAAATTTCTAACTTCAGACAGAGACAAGTACCATTTCCGTAATTCATTAAGAGTCAGTTTGACGCCTTTAACATTTTTGATATATCTGCCCTCGACTTTTGCTGTTTGTACTTCTCTGAATCTATTTTCTGCAGCTAATTTGCTATGACCTATGCGCTCCCTTTTTCGTTGACCATCAATATAATATTCGATCCAGTAACATTTGTTTGATTCCTTTCGGATTTTCTTTCCGCATTTGCAAATCAAGTTTTTCAGGCTATTTCGATTTTTACAATTTGGACATTCAATCAATAGAGCCATAATCCTCCAAACTATAAGCGGTTGAACTTCCTTCCAGTTCCTCAGAAGGAAATATCTGGTTTATCTTTTTCAAAACATCCCATAGCGACTGGATTAATTTCTCCAGTTCTTCTTTATCTGCCGGTTTATATTTTTCAAGATAGTCATATTGATCAATTTGGGCCTTCATTCCATCCCATTCATTTTGGAAACTTCCGGCAATCAAAAGAGGAATTAATTTGAAATGATCTTGGGAGACCTCATTCAAGATTTGAATCAATTCTTTTCTAAATTTTGAAAAATCTTTGATTTTTTCTTGGTATATCTTTCTTTGTTCTAATGACTTTTCTGACTGAATTAAATATTTTTCTTGCCTAAGTATAAGTGGTTCAAGGGTTTTTCTAAAAAACAGTTCTTTCAATAATAGCCCGTATGGATCATCAGTAAGAAAAAGTTTAAACCTCTGAATTGGTGATTTCTCATCATCAAAATTTCTTTTCTGTGATCCTTCCCCAGTCAATATCCAATCGGCCCTGTAACCGAATCTAGCCTCCACAGCTAGAGCGAGTGTTTGACTAACTTTCGACTTCTCCCCCAAAATTGTTGCAAAACCTCTTAGTGACATTCCAATCGAATCTGCCAACTCTTTTTGAGTGATTCCTTCCATTTTGCAGATCAATTTGAGTCTACCGGCTGGAGAATCCTGACTATGCTTATTCGGCATATTTATTTTATATTTGATGTCGGATTAACATTATGTTTTAATAACATACATTAATCTAAAACATATGTCAATTATGCATATTTAAAAAATACTTATGAAAGAAACACGAGAAAGACACGAAATGATTCGCGATGAAATAGTAGCTGGCTTGATGAAAGAAGGTATGACCATAAAGGACTTTGCAAAGATGCTGGGTAAGTCTCAAACAGCAGTAGGATTCTGCATACGAAGCATTACCTCAACAAAATCAATCAGGAAAGAAATTATTGATATTCTAGGATTCAATCCTTGGGAAAAATACCCTCCAGTTTCTTATCAGTACCATAAAAATGGATCAAAAAATGACAGTGGTACTTTTCAAAATTGAAGAGGTTTCAGAGAGGCTTAACGTCTCAGCAAGCACTGTACGATCCTGGATTCATCAGAAGAAAATTCCAGTAACAAGGCTGGGTCGGGCAGTGAGAATAAGAAGCGACATAGTTGATAAAATCATCAAATCTGGCCTTGATTTAAATGATTCTGTTAAAAGGTGACTCAACATGAGTAATGAATTATTAAAAAAGCTCCTTAGCACCCATTTTTTGCATTTCAAGCAGGTTGGTGATGACGACTGGCGCGACCCAAATGAATCTAATCCCAGCCTCTCATTAAGTAGCAGAGGATATTTTGATCACCGAACTTATGTTTGTGGAAGTTTGCTCAAACTAGCTAAAGCTTATCATTTATCGGGATTACAAAATTTTAAAGAAATTCCTCCTAGAACTTTGGCTCAAAAAATTTGGGCAGTAAGTCAGCTCGCAAGAGATTCCAATACTGAAGCCTATAAACTTGTAAATGCATATCTGACAAAATCACGAAAAATCCCACTGGATGCATACAGAGATCTTCTAAATATCGGCATGATCAGGGTCAATCAATATAAAGATGAAAAAATGATTGTTTACCCATCACTCTCAGTGATTGACGCTCAGCATGCATTTAATAAGTGCTACTACGAAGTTAAGAGGATACAAAGGATTTTCATCAACGAAGATGGGTCAAAGAAATATAAAAAACATTTAGGTACTCAAAATGGTGAAGCAGTTGGATTTGTAATTCCTCCATTGGAAAATACAAATGAAAAATCGGCTATTGTTGTTGAAGGCATTGAAGACGCCTTGAGCATCCGTTTGTCAAATCCTGGAGCTTGGTATTTCGTTGCAACAGACAAAAACGGACTGAGAACCATCGAACAATATTTCCACAAAGATAAATTTTTATCAGTTTTAATAATTGCTGACCATGACATTGAAGAAAACCCAGCAGTAACAGGTCAGGCTTTTTCATGGCGGCTTGGTCAAAGACTTAAAGCTTCCGGAATTGAAAAGGTTCAGGTTTTAATGCCGGCTGTTCCAAAAAATGATGCAAACCTTGCACTCCAGGAAGGAAGGTTTTCAGATTGGAAGAATTCTTTAATTGAAGTACCAGAACTGTTCCAAATTTCAGAAACAGGAACAAACAAAATCGAGGTTATATCTGAAGAAAACAGTTTGAGAATAATTAAAGCCTCAGATGTGGAGATAAGACCTATAAAGTGGTTATGGTCAGGAGTTCTGGCACTTGGGAAATTAATTATTCTTTCTGGGGAACCTGGGCTTGGTAAATCACAAGTAAGTCTTTTTGTAGCATCAGTTGTATCTAAAGGGGGTTATTGGCCTGTAACTAACGAAAAAATCAAATCCGGCAATGTCTTGATCCTCTCTGCTGAAGATGGAGCACAGGACACAATAATTCCAAGACTAGAAGCATTGGGTGCGAATCTGGATAACATTCATATTATTTGTGCAGTTCCTATTGAAAACGGAAAGGAAAGATCCTTTGATTTAACGTTGGATGTTGAAAAACTTCAAAAGAGTTCTGAGAGGATTAGTAACGTGAAACTTATCATTGTTGATCCTATTTCTGCTTATTTAGGAAAAACAGATTCACATCGAAATTCGGATGTTAGATCAGCACTAACACCTGTTTCAGATTTTGCAGAAGCTTCTGGTGCATGTCTTCTTTGTGTTACCCATTTGAATAAAGGAGGACAAGGTACAAGCGCCATGAATCGGGTAACTGGAAGTATTGCCTTTGTTGCTGCTTCCAGAGCTTCTTATGTTGTTACCAAAGATCCAGATGACGCAGATATGCGTTTGATGCTGCCATTAAAGAATAACCTTGCCAAGGATATTAATGGCTTTGCCTATAGGATTGAAGAAAAAGATATACATAAAAACAACGAACTGATAAAAACCTCATTCGTTACATGGGAACCAAATTTCATCACTCTAACTGCGGAAGAGGTTCTTTCTGGTCAAAGCAGATCCAGCAATAGAAAAATAGCAGAAGACATCTTGATTCAAGAACTTGGGGGTAGAGGAGCAATTCCATGTAAACAGCTTTACCAAAAAGCCGAAGATCAAGGTATTAGTAAAAAAGTATTATGGTCCGCTGCGAAAAGATTGAATGTCAAAGTAGATAAGGGTGGATTCAACGACGGATG
>NZKO01000132.1 GCA_002692535.1 Opitutia bacterium | reverse complement strand
TTCCTGAAAGATTCGATCTAACTTATGTTGGATCAGACAACAAGGATCATCGACCAGTTATGATTCATCGTGCTCCATTTGGATCCATGGAGAGATTTTGTGGTGTTTTAATTGAACATTTCGCGGGCAATTTCCCTACGTGGTTGGCACCGGAACAAGTTCGTTTGCTTCCGATGAATGATGATCTTGTTGGTTCCGCAGAAGATTATGCCAAAAAGTTTTCAGCAGTTGGTATTCGAACTGGCATCGACCGACAGGCAGCCAAGCTTGGGGCAAAAATTCGAAAGGCTGAGACTGATAAGATTCCTCACATGATCATTCTCGGGAAAAGAGAAGCTGAAGAAGGAAAGGTATCAATCCGTTCCCGCAATAACCCTGATCTTGATGGTACATGCGAACTTAAGGAATGTATAGACCAGATAGAAAAAGAGATAAAAGCCAAGGCGCTTCCCAAAAAAAGAAAAGCAGAATCAAATAACTAGAAATATTTAGGTTTGTCCGTTTTGCCCATGTGCCCAAAATGCAATACAAAGAACAATGTGCCATCGGTAACAGACAAATATTTTTTTAGATTCCTTAATTTCCCGTTTATTTTCGTTATAAGCGTTTACCGTCTTTTTTCACCAATTAAACAGTTTCTATTTGGTTCATATGCTAGGTGCCGATTTTACCCAACTTGCTCTGAATACAGTTTGGAATGTTTTCGTCATCTGCCCATACACCTTGCTCTATGCAAAACATTGTCTCGCATCGCCAAATGTAATCCCATGCACCCAGGAGGCTACGACCCGCTGTTTCCAGATCAGGAAGAAAGCAATCCGCAAAGTTCAAACAAATGAGTCTCCCCCTGCCAATATTGCCCCCTTTATATTGCGACGAGCAAACTGACTTGCACCCCTACTTGGATGACTTAATTTCCCGTTCCAAAACCAACAATCAATCACACTATCTTTCTGTTACCATAGAGACAGATTACTCTGACCCACTCGCAATTCTTGAAGAGATTCATAGTGAAGAAACTCCGATTTGTTATTTAGAAAAGCCATCCAAAGAATTTTCAATAGCCGCTGGTGAGTATTTAATTGTAAATCGGTTCTCAGGTGAAGATCGCTTCCTAAAAGGGAAAGAATGGGCCGAAAACATATTTAAAAAGATCCAAGTTGCCGGAGATCATAGAGTTCCTGGAACAGGTCCAACCCTTTTTCTATCTGCAACATTTGAAAATGAACCAAGTGATTTAGAACAAATTCCTCCCTTGGAAATTTTTCTCCCCCGCTGGCAAGTCGTTAGAAAAGAGGGTTCCAACTTCATAATTTTAAATTTTGAAATTTGTCCAAATTCTTCGACTGAAAACATAATTGGCGAATTCAACGACCAAATTTCCAAAATCAGAGGATTACGTTACAACAACAAGAATGCATTGGACCCAAAATTAATCAATGTCGGTAATCCGAAAGAGAATTATGACTACGAGAAAGCAGTTGAAAAAGCTCTTAATGAAATCAAAAAGCAAAAACTCTCCAAGATAGTTCTATCTAGGCAACTTTCATTTCAAACTGATTCTCAACTCCCTCCTTTTTCCATCGCCCATGCCCTTCGGGAAAAATTCTCTGACTGTCACACTTTTTGCATTTCACAACCAAACCATGGATTGATGGTGGGTGCCACCCCAGAAAGATTATTAAGGACTTCAGGGAATTCGTTTGAAACGGAAGCATTAGCTGGATCAGCCCCAAGAGGATTATCTGCGGGCAAGGATGCACATTGGGGAAAAACTTTACTTGGTCGGGATAAGGAAATTTTAGAACATAAATTAGTCATTCAAAGTATTCTTCGCCGATTGTCTTCTATTGGCATAAATAACTGCGAGGAAGGAAAGTCCAGGATTCTTAGACTTGCCAACTTACAACATGCAAAAACACCTCTACGTGCTCATCCTGTAAACGGAGTTCACCCGTTTGAAGTATTATCTGCCCTTCATCCCACACCTGCCATGGGTGGTAGTCCTCGGGAGGTTGCTTTGCCCTTGGTTAAGAAATTAGAAAAGGCTCCACGCGGATGGTATTCAGGAGTAACAGGTTGGATAGACAACCGCGGGCGAGGAGAATTTGTTGTGCCTATTAGATGTGGCAAGATATCTTCAAAAAAGCTTACTTTATATGCTGGTGCAGGCTTGGTTGATGGATCAATAGCAAAACAGGAAAAAAAAGAAACAGATTGGAAGCTCCAAGCAATGCTTGAAGTCATCACAGGAAGAACTAATCTTCCTGAATCGTGAAACAAACTCCTGAAGAAATAGCTCACGCCAACTTGGCATTTGGAGCATACTTCGCCAAAACACTTTCAATCCTGGGAGTTGAGAAAATATTTTTTTCACCAGGTTCCAGATCGACCCCTATGGTTATTGGCGTCAAAAGATACTCAGATATAGATCTAATTCCAGTTCTCGATGAGCGTACAGCTGCATTTCTGGCTCTTGGACAAAGCAAAATTAAAAAACAACCAGTCGGGCTTATTTGCACATCAGGTTCTGCTCTCACTCATTGGTTTCCTGCCGTCACGGAAGCATCTTACTCTGGCGTACCTTTGCTTCTATTTTCAGCGGACCGCCCTCCTGAGTTGCAGAATTGCGGTGCAGGTCAAACTATCGATCAGGAAAATATATTTGGCAATTTTGTTCGCCAATTTCATCAGCTTGAAGTTCCACAAACGAATGAGAAATATCGTGACAACTTGGTAACTGTTCTTAAATCAGCCTACCAAAAATCACTTGGCGTAAATCCTGGACCAGTTCACATTAATTTCCCATTCAGGGAACCTCTCTTGTCTGAAACAGCAGTAGATATTGACTTCAATCTAACTGAGTTCCTCACTGAACCTACAGGCAATATCTATCCCCACTCTCCGACTGAAATTTCTAAAATAATTTCCAGTTCCAAAAAACTGTTAATTATTGCTGGTCAATATGTTGAGAAGAGTCATCTAAAACAGCTTTACTCTAAAGGAGTTCCTGTTATCTGCGATTCTCTCTCTTCGATTCGCAATACTGACGAAGCTTCATTGATTCTTCGATATGAAAATCTGTTGAGAGACCAAAATTTCGCTCAAAAAGCAAAACCGGACTCCATAATCATCCTCGGTCCGTTACCCACAAGCAAGACGCTAAGAAAATGGATTGAAAAAACGTCTTCCCAAAGAATCAGCATTGAGCCCCGTGGCATCAAAGTAGACCCGCTTTCGGGAGAAAGCATAGGTTGCCAAATTTCTTTCGAACAATTGAGTGAAATCGACATTCCACCCCAAGAACCGGGATGGCTGGATTACTGGCAAAACGCAGAAGAAAGGATTAATTCGAAAATGATAAAAGCCTTTTCGGATGAACTTACCCTCTTCGAAGGAAAATTAGCATTTTTGTTATCTCTTCATTTGCCCGACCGTTCTAATCTTGTCATTGCCAATAGTATGCCTATCCGAGATATCGAATGGTTTTGGCAGAAGCAGACTTCCAATCACAAACTTTTTGGTAATCGCGGGGTGAACGGAATCGATGGTACTTTGGGGACTGCCATTGGAATTGCTCATGAATCCGAGAATCCAAGTTTTTTACTAACCGGGGATTTGGCTTTTCTGCATGACTCCAATGCTATGCTTTTTGCCAAGCAATTTAAAGGCAGTCTGACCATATTTGTAATTAACAACGATGGAGGTGGCATCTTCGAACATCTGCCCATTTCGAGAGAGCCAGAGTTTGAAAAATGCTTTGCCACACCCCAAAACTTTGATCTTTCCAAACTTTGTGCCACCTTTGAAATTAAATACTCATTGGAAATGTCATGGTCGCGGATCATTGAGAAAATAGAAAAGCCTATCGCAACTGGAATCGAAATAATAGAGATTCCAACGAATCGAAAAAAAGACCGCGAGATCCGGCAAAAACTACTATCTCTTTCCCCGGATACCGATGCCTGAACTTGCTGAAGTTGCTTTTGCATGCGGGAAGTGGAATTCCGGAATTGGAAAATTCATAAAAGAGGTTTATGCCAACCCATCATCGCGGGTTTATCGTGATCTTTTGCCTAAAGATGTAGTTTCTGAATTAACCAAAGCGAAACTTACTTCCTCAGCAACTCATGGAAAGCAAATGCTATTTAAGCTTAGTGGAGATAAGTGGTTGGG
>NZKO01000131.1 GCA_002692535.1 Opitutia bacterium | reverse complement strand
TAATATACTGGTTCTTGCTTCTTCTTACTGAACTGAAGACTTAAGGAATACTAGAAATATAGAGCAACATACGAGCACTGACTCATGATCGTAAATTCAGAGGTTCGAATCCTCTCCCGGCTACCAATAATACACTAATAATATCAATTATTTAATTAGTTATTTTAAATTCTTTTTTTATATTTCTGAATTTATTGATTTTATTTCCAACCTGATTTCCAACCATCATATTTTAATTTAAAGATAATACTGATAAAAATTAAAGGAAGATAAATTAATTATATCTTCAGATTAATTCCCAAGTTGACTCTCTTTCATTCGACCTTAAAACAGCATCAATAAAACGCATGCCTAGGATTCCATCCTGTAGATCAGGATACAACACAGAATCATCAAGTGTTTTTCTTGCTCTTCGGGCAATTATCGCATCAGCGATTTCTGAATAAATATTTGCAAATCCTTCCAGATAGCCCTCAGGATGACCAGGGGGAATTCTTGTCATCCGTTCAGCAGTATCTGATAATTGGGCACCCCCTCGCGTAAGCAATCTCGGTGGTTCACCAAAAAGAGAATATTTGAGAAAATTTGGATTTTCCTGTTCCCATTCAATGCCTCCTTTATCTCCAAAAATCCGAAGACGTAGAGCATTCTCATTTCCCGGTGCAACCTGACTGGCCCAAAGCATGCCTTTGGCTCCTTCAGAAAAACGAAGAAGCAGGTGGACGTTGTCGTCAAGAGGACGTCCATGGACAAACGTGTTTAAGTCTGCAAGAACCGCCAGGGGTTTGAGGCCACTGACGAAGTATGCCAGATGAAAAGCATGGGTACCGATATCGCCAAGACAACCTCCCCCTCCTGCTCGTTTAGGATCTGTTCGCCATTCGGCTTGTTTCTGTCCGGTATCTTCTAGTTTTTCTGTTAACCAATCCTGGGCATACTCGACTTGGATCACCCGAATTTTACCCAAAGTACCTTGGGCTACCAACTCCCTTGCATGGCGGATTAGAGGATAACCGCTATAATTGTGAGTTAAAGCGAAGATGCAATTTTGACGTTTTACAAGTTCCTGCAGTCCCTCGGTTTGCTCGAATCTTGCTGCAAGTGGTTTGTCACTGATGACATGGATTCCCACTTCTATGAATGCACGTGCAACAGGAATATGAAGATGGTTTGGAGTAACAATGACAACCGCTTCGATTCGATCATCTCTCTTTGCCTCAGAAGATGCCATCGTCTTATAATCGGTGTAGCTTCTTTCTGGGGCCATACCTATGCTTTCTGCGGAACGCATCGCTTTTTCAGGGTCTGAAGAAAGACACCCCGAAACCAGTTCAAAACGGTCATCTAAACGGGCGGCAATACGGTGAACTGCACCGATGAATGCATCTTCTCCACCACCAACCATTCCATATCTAATGCGATGGGTCATGGTTCCTCCTTATGCCATGCCGAGTAATCGACGATTGGCTGCTTGGTCGATCCCGGAATCCGCAAAATCATCAAAAGCCTTCTCAGTCACGCGAATAATATGGTCCCTTATGAAAGGTGCTCCTTCTGCAGCACCCTGTTCGGGATGTTTGAGGCAGCATTCCCATTCCAAAACGGCCCAGCCTGGAAAATCATATTGTGCCATTTTTGAGAAAATTGCAGAAAAATCGACCTGGCCGTCTCCTAGTGACCGGAATCTTCCCGCCCTTTCAGTCCAAGATTGAAATCCTCCATAAACTCCATTTCTACCATCAGGATTGAATTCGGCGTCCTTAACATGGAATACCTTGATCAGATCGTGGTAAAGATCCAGGTGATGAAGGTAGTCCAAACATTGGAGCACATAATGACTCGGATCATATAGCATCCTACAGCGTTCATGATTTCCGACAAGGTCGAGGAACATCTCAAAGGTTGCACCATCATGGAGATCTTCTCCTGGATGGATTTCATAACATACATCCACACCAGCATCATCAAAGGCGTTCAGGATGGGTGTCCAGCGATTTGCTAATTCATCAAACGCAGTCTCCACCAGTCCTGCAGGACGTTGAGGCCAGGGATAGAGAAACGGCCAGGCCAGTGCTCCTGAAAAAGTGGCGTGTGCTGTCAATCCCAAATTCTTTGATGCTTTGGCTGCCAGCAAAAGCTGTTGAATTGCCCATTCTTGTCTGGCTTTTGGATTACCCCTCACCTCTTCAGCTGCAAACCCATCAAATGCTTCATCGTATGCAGGATGTACCGCAACCAATTGTCCTTGAAGGTGGGTGCTGAGTTCTGTGATTTCCATCCCATAGGATTTTACCACCCCTGCTACTTCATCACAGTAGGTCTGTGATTCAGCAGCTTTTTCCAGATCAAATAAACGTTTGTCCCAACTGGGAATCTGAACCCCTTTATACCCCAGTTCAGAAACCCAACGGCAGATGTTTTCTAGGGAGTTAAAAGGTGGTTCATCACCTGCAAATTGTGCGAGGAATATGGCAGGACCTTTGATGGTTTTCATGATGGCTCCTTGATCGTTGTTCTTGACAATTTACTTAAATATCTTTGGATACAATTTTAAATGTAAGACGATTCGTGTGTTATGAAAATTCAAAATTGATTTACTATGCAAATTTTTTTTAACCAAATGATCTACCTAAGCATGCATTTTAATGAAAATTTACCTTGGGCAAAGAAGATACTTGATTAAAGCATAATAAGAAGACTTGACGATTACGAATCTTAACCTTTTAACTCTCAAAGAATAAGTCACAGAGGAGAGAAACTACAAAAAACTTTTACTTAAAGGGCTTCATAAGATTAAGTCTTTGAGATTCATCCTGTACAAGCCCAGTATTTAAATTAGTTGACCGTCTTGATTAAAATGGAGTGCTTTTTCAGTCAAAAAACTCAATTCAAGATTTTCTCCCGCATTATAGTTTTTTTCTGGGTCTGCTATGGCCTGTACCTCTTCACCGTTGACACTTATCTCAAGAATAATTTCTGCTCCTAGATTCTCAACTGAGGAAACAGTTCCATCTACCCAGGTCATAGCGGATTTCTGTTTTGAGGATGGATGATTATGATTATCTTTTAAAAGTATATCTTCAGGGCGAATTCCTAGGGTAGTTGTACCTGGAGGAAGTACCTCAGATTCAAATAAAGAGGTAGGAACAAGATTAATACGCGGGGAGCCTAGCCTGGAAGCAACATAGGTACTGCAAGGTCGATTGTATATTTCTGCTGGTGTCCCGACCTGTTCCAGCATGCCTTGATTTAATACCCCAATGTTGTCTGCCATTGTCATCGCTTCAACCTGATCGTGGGTTACGTAAAGAATGGTAGCTTCCATTTCCATTTGAATCCGCTTCAATTCTAATCTGAGAATTTCACGAAGTTTGGCATCTAAGGAAGAGAGGGGTTCATCCATCAAGAAAATGTTGGGTTTTCTAATTAGCGCTCTTCCGATAGCAACTCGTTGCATTTCCCCACCGGAAAGTGAGGTGACTGAAGACCTAAGTTTGTCATCTATCTTTAACAAATTAGCAATTTCCTGAACTTTTGTCTGAATTTCACTCTGAGATATTTTTCTAATTGGAGAACGAAGAGGAAACGCCAAATTATCAAAAACATTATAATTTGGATAAAGGGAGTATTGCTGATAAACAAAAGCCGTGTCTCGATAAGCTGGTTGAAGATTCGTTACGTCTTCATCATCAATGAACACCGCTCCCTGGTCAGGTTTTTCGAGTCCTGCTATAATCCTTAAGGTAGTTGTTTTTCCCGCACCTGTAGGTCCGAGTAAGACAAAAAATTCACCATGCTTGATTTCTAAATCAAGAGATTTAAGAGCCTTTGTGGAACCAAAGGATTTGTTGATATGCTTTAACTGTATATTCGCCATATCTATCTCACTGGTTTTCGCTCAGCAAGGCTAATTCTGTTTGACCGTCGAAAAGGATGGCGGATTCTGGAGAAAACTTAACACGTACAGAATCATTAATGTTTATTGAAGTGTCTTTAGCAACTCTGACTTTCAATTGACCGAACCCAGTTTCCACTGTACATATCTTACGGTTACCCAGATATTCATTCCCATAGACTTTTCCCGGTATACCTTGATTGTCGTCAAATTCCAGTTTTTCTGGTCGAACGCCAATATAATTGTGGTTCGAAAGACTGTTTGTTTTTTGTCTAGGAATTGCCATTTTTTGATCTCCAACCTGAACTTCTGTGTCCCCTGCTTGAATCATTGATTCGATGGGGATAAAATTCATTGCTGGTGAACCAATGAAAGAACCTACAAACTTGGTGGCGGGCCTGGAGTATATTTCATCAGGAGTTCCGTATTGTAAAACCTTACCTTGGTCCATGACGGCAATTTTATCTCCCATGGTCATGGCTTCAATCTGATCGTGAGTAACATAGATGGTGGTTGCTTCAATCCTTTCATGCAGTTTTTTCAGTTCAAGGCTCATTTGTTCCCTGAATTCAGCATCAAGAGTTCCCAAAGGTTCATCCATCAGAAAAGCTTTTGGTCGTCGAACGATTGCTCTTCCAAGGGCGACTCGCTGACGGTCCCCTCCAGCAAGACCTGAAATTTTTGATTTCAAGATATGTTCGATTTGGAGAAGTTTAGCAACTTCTAAAACCCTTGTTTTTATTTCTGATGCAGACATATTTTGCATCTTTAATGGAAAAGCCAGATTTTTCCAAACGTTCATGTGCGGGTAGAGAGCAAACAACTGAAATACAAAAGCGATGTCCCTTTGAGAAGCTCGTAAAAAGGTAACATCTTCTTCGTCCAGAAGTATTTCACCAGAAGTAGGAATTTCAAGGCCTGCAATCATCCTCAGAGTAGTCGTCTTACCGCATCCTGAGGGCCCTAAAAGTACGAAGAATTCTCCATTCTTGATGGTCAAGTCAGTATTCTGAACAGCGACAAAATTGCCAAATGATTTATGAAGGTTTTTGAGAATAATATCAGTCAAATTAATCCCTATTGCTTGGGAAATGACTGACGACCACAAACCCCAAAGTACCCCCAAGGATTAGGCTGAAGGAGTAGGTGTAAAGTAACATGCTAAAGGGTTGCAAAAGCATAAATACCCCAAGGATAATGATAAGAGATGCAACATTTTCCCAAATTTCTCTTATGAACCAGGTCTTCATTGTTTCTATTCTATTTGAGTTTATTTTCTCACAG
The DNA here is from genome assembly GCA_002692535.1 of Opitutia bacterium. Taxonomy (GTDB): domain Bacteria; phylum Verrucomicrobiota; class Verrucomicrobiia; order Opitutales; family Seribacteraceae; genus Seribacter. The sequence continues at coordinate 11,344 of NZKO01000131.1, read as the reverse complement.
CACCAAAAGTGATTCCTCTAAGAAGGTGTTTACGCAATACAACAGTGAAAATCATTACAGGCACCAAAAACATAACCGTACCTGAAGCGATAGCAGGCCAGTCCAATCCTCCTTCTCCAATTATTGTTGGGATAAATGGTGGTGCAGTTTGGGCTTCAGAAAATGTTAAAAGAACTGCAAAAGCATATTCGTTCCAGGCAAAGATCATACAAAATATGGCTGTTGCTGCAATTCCTGTCATCGCCTGAGGAAGAACAATTTTGTAAAATGCTTGAAATCTTGTATATCCGTCTACCATGGCTGCCTCCTCATATTCCCGAGGAATTTCATCCATAAATCCCTTTAATAACCAAACCGCCAAACTCAAATTCACCATGGTGTAAAGAATAATCATACCAAGATGAGTATCGCTTAGTCCCAGTTTGCGATACATTAAAAAAATTGGAACAGCTACCGCAATCGGAGGAAACATTCTGGTTGAAAGAATAAAAAATAGTAGGTCATCTTTCAGAGGAATACGGAATCTAGAAAATGCGTAGGCTGCCAGTGATCCCAAAAAAACTGAAAGAAAGGTGGAACCGAATCCTATAATTAGTGAATTCGTAAATCTTCCTAAAAATCTTGAAGGACCTGCAATCACCATTTGCCTGCTTCTTACGAGTTCCTCATACCAAGTTTCTGGTGGAGGAAGTGAATCTAGATATTCCTGTGACTGCCTAGATCTTTGTGTAAAAAGATTAACCCATCCTTCAAGGGATGGATCAAAATAAACTAAAGGTGGATAGCTTACTGCGTCATTTGCACTTTTAAAGGAAGTCATCACCATCCAGACAATTGGAATTAAGGAAATAATGCAATAAATAATAATTATAATTGCTGCACTTTTCCTACTGAATGATGAAGGCTCTAAAGGAGAGGTTTGTTTTATTGTCTGCTCACTCATCTTTCTTTAACCTTATTCATCACTTTTACCCAGATATTGCCTAAACCGAAAATTGTGACAAACATGATTACGGCAAATGCTGAACTGTAGCCAGTTCTCCATTTTTCAAATGCTTCTCTTTTCAAATTAATTGAAGCTAATTCTGTGGTTGAACCAGGACCACCTCCAGTGAGTTCAACTACCAAATCAAACATTTTAAAATTTTCGATCCCACGAAAAAGGAGTGCTAACAACAAAAAAGGAAGTACAGAAGGTAGAGTTATATGAAGAAATTGCTGAAAAGTATTAGCCCTATCGACCTCTGCTGCCTCATAAAGATAATTTGGAATCGATTTCAATCCTGCTAGACAGATGAGCATTGTAAATGGAGTCCACATCCAGGTATCCACTATGATAATACTCCATGGAGCAAGTTTTACATCACCAATCATGGTGAATTCTCCAAAATTAAAGAAATAATTGATTATGTAATTAAAAATACCAGATTGTGGTTGATACATATATGTCCAAAACACTGCTACTACAGCGGGAGATAACATCATGGGTAATACAATTAATGTGGTGAGGATATCACTTCCTTTAAAATTTCTTTTTAGAAGTAATGCCAGTCCAAGTCCAATGATTGCTTGAAGAAGTAAGGTCCAGAACATGAAATGAGCAGTTGCCTGCATTGTTTCCCAAATATCCTCTTTATTCAATATTCTGATATAATTTTTTAAACCAATAAATTTAATTTCTCTACCAGGTTTGTTTGCGTAAAAATTAGTGAAAGACATACTAATCGCATATATAAGCGGATAAATATTTACCGCCAATAAAAGCAGAATAGTAGGAGTTACAAAAAGCCAGGTTAGTGCACGATCAGATAGCCCCTGACTTTTACTAAGTGTGTTTTTCACAAATAATCTTTAAAAAGATTCATTAATAGAATTTTTTTGAAGGCTCCCCATCAAATTATCAATGAGGAGCCAATTTTTTAATGTGTCAATTTGATTAAGATTTATTGAAATAATTTATAATTTACCATCCGCTTCAAAGGTTTCTGTCCAATCTTCAATCAATTTGTCCATAGCTTGTTTAGCTGTGCCTTTGTCACCAACAACAAAGTCATGAACTCTTTTTTGCATCGCAAGCATCAATTCTACAAAAGTGGGTTCTTGCCAAAAGTCTTTCACCTTTCCCATTGAATCTAGGAACCCTTGTGCATAGACCTGAGAATTGACAAATCCTGGATCATTAAGAACTGATTTGTGGCATGAATATCCACCTAGTGACCACCATTTTGCTTGAACTTCAGGTTTTGAGAACCATTTAATATATTGCAAGGCTAAATCTTGTTTGTCTGAATATTTAACAACTGACATTCCTTGCCCACCTAAAGTAGCACCTTTTGCTTTTTGGTCAGGATTTGCAAAAAATCCGGATTTACCTCCACCGACATCTGGGTCTTTATTAACTCCAGGCCAGAAAGCGTACCAATTCATCTGCATAGCAACTTGTCCCGATTTATAAGCATCTAGGTTTGCTTCCATGTATGCGTCTGAATGTCCTGGAGGGGTACATTCTTGGTATATTTTTTTATAGAATTCCAATGCTTCAACTGCTCGGTCACTGTTCACAAAGCCTTCCATATCGTAGGGCTTATTAGGATTTTCATACTGGAAGCCCCAAGCATACATTGCAGCAGTGACACCCATAGTTATACCTTCAGAACCGCGTTCGGTATTAATGGCAACGCCATAGCGTTTTTTCCCATCAACAACTCTTCCCTGAAAAAATTTACAAACATTGTAAAGTTGATCCCAGGTGGTTGGAACTCCGAGTGAATATCCATATTCATCATTGAAAGCTTTTTGCAGGTCTGGCTTTGCAAACCAATCTTTGCGGTAAGCCCATGCTAAAGCATCTCCCATTGCAGGTAGAGCATAATAGTTTGGACTTCCTTTTGGCCATGTTGAATAAGCATAAACAGTCGGATCAAAGAAGTCGTCCATTGTAATTCCTTCTTTGTCAAAGAAATCATTAAGTTTTACATAATGACCGTAAACTGCACCTGCACCAATCCATTGACTATCTCCGATGAGAACATCAAATGTTTTTCCACCAGAATTTAATTCATTCAGCATTCTATCAGCAAAGTTTGGCCATGGTACAAATTCATAACGCATTTCTATTCCTGTTTCCTTTGTGAAGTCTTTAGATAACTCCACAAGAGCATTTGCAGGATCCCAAGCCGCCCATCCCAGCGTTATATAGCGATCTTGAGCCACAATTCCGGTAAGTGTTACCGTTGAAAATAGCAATAGTGCTAATACAGATTTTAACGCATACATAGAGTCTCCTTTTTGAATGGAGGTTGAAATTAGACCAATCCTGTATTTCTACAAGTTCCTTGCACCATACAAAGCATTCACGGAGGTCCAAACCGCATAGGCTAATAATAAAACTGGTTTGAATTCGCCATTTTCAAACCCAAAAATTTTACTAACATTTCCATCTTAAAGCTGCCGTGTTAACTGGTGCATCCCATAAACGTATCATTTCAGTATTCAAACTTGATACAGTTATTGAACAACCATTCATATCAAGAGATGTAACATAATTTCCGACTAATGATCGTAATACTCTATATCCCTTTTGAGTCAGCAATTTGTGAACACAGTTATACATTAAATAAAGCTCCATAATTGGAGTAGCTCCAAATCCGTTGATAAAAAGAAGAACTGGATCTTTGGGGTCAGAGTTCAAATCCTCCATTACGGTATTAGTCATTTCTTCGGCTATTGAATTTGCACTTTCAATAGATACTCGTTTTCTTCCAGGTTCCCCATGAATACCAACACCCATTTCCATTTCAGTATTTCCAATATCAAATGTTGGTTTACCAACTGCTGGCACAGTACAACTGGTCAGGGCAACGCCCATTGAACGAGTTCTTGAATTAACCTCAACTCCGAGCTTGTAGCATGATTCCAAATTACTTCCTTCTTCAGATGCAGCACCCACAATTTTTTCAACAATCAGAGTTCCGGCAACTCCTCTTCTACCTGTAGTAAATGAACTGTCTTCAACCGCAACATCATCATTAGTAATTATCGTTTTATTTGGGCAATTAATCATTTCTGAAGCCATTTCAAAATTCATAACATCTCCAGAATAATTTTTTACAATAAATAATACGCCTTCTCCTCCATCAACCTTTAATGCAGCAGCCTCCATTTGATCAGGTGTCGGTGAAGTAAAAATTTCACCAGGACATGCAGCATGAAGCATTCCTTGCCCTACCAAACCTGCATGCAATGGTTCATGGCCACTTCCACCTCCAGAAATCAAAGCCACCTTTCCTTGAAGGCCACCACCTTTTCTAAATACAAAACATGGATCATTTTGGTATTCAAGAAGCTCAGAATGAGCATTGCAAAAACCTTGTAAACTTTCTTGAAGTACATTCTCAATCTCATTAACAAATTTTTTCATATAATTATTTCGTGATGAGGTTAATTAATTTAATTTAAATACTTCTTTGTTGGGTTCTTCCTTAAGTATTTTTGAAGCGAGGTAAGTTTTCACATTAACAAGTGAATTAGGACTTACAGAAATACTTCTAAATCCATTATCCAAAAGTTTTTCAAGATAATTTGTATCACTAGCAATATCTCCACATATACTTACCTCCCTCCCAGTCCTATGACCATGTGCATTGATTTTACTCATTAGATCCCAAAATGCAGAATATTTTGCGTGATAAAGGTATGATACTGAACGATTATCCCTTGCAGTAGCAGATAAATATTGAATTAAATCGTTACTACCTATTGAATAGAAATCGACATCAAATTTTTCAATAGATAGGGCCGCTAAAGGAACTTCAACCATGATCCCTAGTTTGGGTATACCAGCTTTTATACCTTTTTCACAAAGATTTAGGTATTCTTCAGTTATAATTTCCCTTGTTTCTTCTACTTCTTCCGGAATAGTAACCATTGGAAGCATGACTTGAATCGGACCAAGAGCTGTCGCTCGAAGTAGAGCCCTAATTTGACTTCGAAATAGATCTTTAAATTTAAGTGAGACACGTATGCCTCTAAAACCTAAAAAAGAGTTTTCTTCATTATTAGTAATTCCCTCAACGGGTTTGTCTCCACCTACATCAAATGTTCGAATTGTTATTGGCTTGCCACACGACCATTTAACAAGATTTGAGTAAACCTGAAATTGTTCTTCTTCACTTGGAATATGACCGTCTTTGATTAAAAATTCAGTTCGAGTTAGTCCAATGCCATCACAATGTTCTGGATCTATTTTTGTTAGCAAATCCATAGAGTCAGCATTTATTTTGACCAGAATCCTGTCGCCTTTTGAGTTAAATGAGGGCTTTGCTAATTTAGATAAATTTAATTGTATTTCTTCAAAATTATTTTGAACATTTTTTTGATATTCTTTCAACAATTTAGGGCTTGGTTCAATAATCAAACATCCTTTTTTCCCGTCCAAAATAGCATTTTTAACATTCTTCATTCTGTTAAGAGAAATTTTAAAATCTGTCAACATTGGAATACCATAGGATCTGGCAAGAATTGCAACGTGACTATTTGGACTACAATTTTTCAGCACGATACCTATAATTTGATTCCAATCTGTTTCAATGAACTCTGATGGAGTCATCTCATCTGCTAAAAAAATACTTTTTTCTTTGGCATTCAAGTTTTGAAAAGGCTTCGAAAAATTTTCATCATTTTTTGTTAAATTCCTTAAAACTCTTTTTTTTAAGTCTTTAAGGTCTTCTGCTCTTGCTTTGAAGTAAGAGTCAGTTTCTTCTTCAAACTCCTCAATCATGGAATCAAGTTTTTTTTGCCAGGCTACAGAACATTTTTCTTTAGCTTTAATACTTTTTAAAACGGGCTCGATAAGTTCCGAATCGTTAAGAAGTGAAATTTGAAACTCTAGGATATCCCCTTCAATCTGACTTTTTTTTAATGCTAAATCTTTTAATTGAGACTTAGTTTCTTGAACAGATTCGAGAAAAATGGATGGATCTGAAGTACCATGATTTTTTTCTAGTGAAGTTTTATTTCCAATAATAAGTATCTTTCCAATAGCGATACCTTCCGAAACTACTTGTGCAGGAAAACTTTGATTGGAAAAATTAATTTTATTCATTCAATCTCACTTTGTTCTTCACCGAAAGAATTTTGCACAAATTCAATTAGAGCATTTAAAGCTTGATTCGCATCTTTTCCTTCAGCTTTAAGATTTAATATTTGTCCATTTCTGGCTTTAAGACTCATAACTCGGACAATACTTTTGGCGTCAACCCATTTAGACTGATTTTCAAGTTTGATCCCTATCTCTGCTTTAAAACCCTTCGCCATTTCTGTAAAGCGAACAGCAGGTCGAGCATGAAGCCCAATTTTATGTCGAATTTTCACGGATTGAATATTACCTTCAGATGAATGCAAAATTTCTTCAGTATCTGTTTTTCTTTCTGCAGCAGACTTAACTTCTTCTAATGTTCCCCCACCCGCAGAAACAGCGCCGGCAAGAACAGCTCCTTCAACAAGTGGTGCATGACTAATTATTATTTTTTCTTGTTTTTCTTGATCAAGGAATTCCCTAGCAGTTTCTGCACTCATTTCTGCACTACCTAAATCATAAATTACTAGAACTCCCTCATCACAATAGACTTCTTCATATGCGCGATGGATTGCTTCTACATTAGTTCCCAATCCACCTTCGAAATCACCTCCAACAGCTTTTACAGGAACAGATTGACCAGACATTTGTTTTACCATTTCTGCTGCACCTGATGCTACGTCAGGAGAATGTGAAATTATAACAATTGCAACCTTGTCTTTTTTAATATGAGTCATTCGTTTTTGACATCAATCGAGTTACAGATTGCTTTAATCAGCAAAAGACTTGACATGGCACCTGGATCAATATGTCCAATACTGCGTTCACCAAGATACGAAGCTCTTCCTTTCAGTGCCTTCATCGTTTTTGTTGACTCACATCCTACTTCAGCAGCCTTAATTACATTTTCTATGATATCTTTGTTACATGATCCTTGTTCAATTTCATTTTCCAACTGTTTTGCTGCGGGAATCAGTGTATCAAGCATTGTTTTTTGACCCGCCTCAGACTTGCCACGTTTCTGAACATCTTCAATTCCCCCCCATAACATTGCTGGTAAATGTTCCAGAATGATCGAATCATTTTTTATATGCTTTGCCATGCCCATAAAAAAACTTCCATAAAGAGGACCGGATGCACCCCCCACCTTCATAACAAGTGTCATTCCAGTTTTCTTGAGTGCTGCAGATGGAGACATTTGACTTATTTCAGAAGAGAGCTCATATATTGATTGGAACCCGCGGTTGAGATTGTTCCCATGGTCAGCATCTCCAATTTTAGAATCTAGTTCAGTTAAATATCGTTGATTATCATTTATTATTTTCTGGCACTCAAAAATCATAAGCTCAAAGAGTTTTGCGTTCATGATTATGCTTAATGATGGGATGATTAATTATAATATGTTATATATCTCATGAATGGTGGGACAATAAAATACAAACCCAATCTTTGTCAACACTTTTTTATTGCGGTCATAAAATGAAGGAAATAATTACCAAATACACAGATACTGAGACTGAACATTACTTCAAGGGCTTATCAAATTCGAATGGGATAGCATATGGGAAGTTGGTTTGGCATCCATCTTTTGAGGAAATTATCACATCAAAGAGTGAAATTCGTTACGACAGTGAAGATTTGATAAAAGCCATTCAAATAGCCAAACGACAGTTAGAAAAATTATCATCTCGAGTAGATAAAGAGGCCTCAGCCTTTCTTCAATTTCAAATAGCTGTCCTCAGTGATCAGGATTTTTTGAACACTTTAAAGGGGGAGTTAAAAAGAAAAAAATCAGCTGAAGAAGCGTGGAAAAATCATTTAAATCAAATTATTGAGCAATACCGTAATCTAGATGATCAATATTTCCGAGAACGTTATGAAGATTTTCTTGATATTAGAAATCGAGTTTTAGGAATAATGATAGGACATAAAGCTAATAGAAATTATACAGGAGAAACTATTTTTGTTGGTAAACAATTGATGCTTTCTCAGTTTCTTGAAATGGATTTAGAAAAAGTTAAAGGTATAGCGCTTTTTTACGAAAATGATTTTAGTCATTTAGCAGTTTTAGCTCAGGCAAAAAAAATTCCAATTATTTTTAAACTTCAAGCACGGCCTGAAGATTTCCAAGAAGAAAGTTATGGAATTTTAGATTCTCTCAATTCTGTATTGATTATGAATCCTTCAATTAAGTGTATTTCTAATTATGAATCTCAAGGATATAGATTTTTTGATCAAAAAACTTCGGAAAAGAATAAGAATAAGAATAAGAATAAGAAAAAAACTGATTGGGTAATTGAAGAAATAGCAAAGAAAATAATTAAAGGAGAATACGAAGAAGGTCAAAAATTACCAATAGAAATAGAATTAGCAGAATCTTTTGGAGTAGGAAGAAATATCATTCGTGAAGGAATAAAATTTCTATCTGCAAAAGGTTTGCTGTTTACGGGACCTAGAAAAGGCACCATTGTTAAATCGAAATCAGATTGGTCTATCTTTGATCATGAAGTAATCAATTGGGGAATTGAATCAGTCAATAGAGATTCTAGTTTTTATAATCATTTATTTGAATTTCGAATTTTGCTAGAACCAATCGTTAGCCAACAAGCAGCATTGAGAATTGAAGAAAAACAAAAAATTATGTTAAAGAAAAAACTAGAAATTTTTGAAAAATCAATGGAGGATCCTCAAAATAGAAATCTTGCAGAAATTAATTTTCATCAGCAAATTTATAGATCCACAAATAACATATTTCTTTCAAGTCTTTTCCATTTAGTGAAAGTAAGTATCAAAGAGAATCAAAAATTGCATCATTTTGAATTCCCCACAAATATAAGGATTTGCAAAAAAGTTGTAGAAGCAATTTTAAATGAAAAAGCATCTGATGCTTTTAATTCTTCTCTAGATTTAGTAAGATTAATACGCAATGAGCAAGATCGTATAAATAATATAAAATTTAAATATTTATAATTAATTTTATTCTCTTTTTCATTTCATACAATAATTAAAATGAATTCGCTCTTAAGCATTGATAAAATCAATATTATTGAATTATCAAACTTGGAGTTTGGGCCTTGTGCGGATGTGGCCTAATCCTCTACATCTCTAAAGAAACCTATCCCGGAGCATCCAGCTCCTGCATCTCGATCAGGCCTGTGTAAAGCACTTCATCAGCAACCTTACTAACGGTCGTGCCTGTAGTTTGGAGATGACAAAAGGATAAGTTGTTGTCGGGCTGCAAATGAGACTAACTACTTTATGTAAATTAGGTCAGGACCTTGTGATTCCCCCCCCCCAGGGGACCTAATCCATTTGCCCCATCTTTTTTAAGCCCGCTTAAATTGCTTCATCAGCTCCAGTCTATCCACTTTTTTTTCTGTCCTGTAAGTTCAATAAATTCTTCAAACTTATTGAATGATTCCCTGTCCCAAGCCACTGGAAAGGGAAGTCGTTTGTGCCCAGGCCATGATTTTTGTTCTGTTTCTTTTAAAAGGGATTTATTGCTAGTGTAAATTTCTTCTTTTTTAGAATGGATCCAATCTTTGATTTCATTAAGGTTTTTTGTTTCACTTTTGAAAGTCTCTTCTGGAAGAGAATTAAAGTTCCAATCTATTTCAAGGTTTTCTTCTATGATTTTGATCTGTTCTAATTCTGCCTCCATTGCGTTCAGTTTGTGGATGGGATCTAAAAATGACAAAAAATAATTTTTGATGCTTTCGTTGTAATTCATAGAAAAACTCCTCAAGGAATCCTTATTAAATGATGGGAGGTACAATTGGCTCCGCAGGGGGGGCTAATCAAAGGGGGTTTATTTCATCAAGATGATCCGCCCACCACTGAAGTATCTTTCTTCTCTCATCGAGATACTCAGCCCGGTTATATGCTGCTCTAACCTGGTTCTTTTCTACATGCGCTAGGAGCAATTCTATGACATCACTCCTGAATCCCTTCTCGTTCAGGATTGTTGAGGCAGTGGCCCTGAAACCATGAACCGTCGCCATGCCGTGATAACCCATCCTGTACATTGCGTAGAGCATCGTGTTCTCACTCATGGGCTTCTGGGGATTGTTCTGCTGTTCAAAAACGAACTGGTTTCCTCTTGAAAATCTCTTAACTTTTTTCAGGACCTTAACGGCCTGCATGGACAAGGGAACTATATGGTCACGGTTCATCTTCATTCTATCTGCGGGAATCCTCCAGAGGGGTTTATCCGTTTCCAGATCGAACTCATCCCATGTTGAATGCCTTATCTCTTTGGTTCTCGTTAAGGTCAACATGACCATTCTCAATCCCATTTTGGTTGTTATGTAGACATTTATATCATCGAGTTTCTTTAAGAATTCAGGCAGGTCTGATTCTTCTAATGCGGGTTGGTTTTTCTTTTTGGGAGTGATGATATCATCCTTGAGCAGGATAACGGGATTGTGTTTACAGTAATCATTTCTGTTTGCAAACCTGAAGATCCGATTAAGTTTTTGGAGGACTTTTTTTGCGGCAACAAATTTTCTCTGTTCCTCCATTCTGCTTAAAACGGATTTGATCTCCGCATGTTCAATTTCAGAAATAGGGATGTCTTTTAAATACGGGAGGACGTGTAACTCAAACGCCCTCTAACTGTCATGGAAGTAGTCTTCAGACCATTCATGCTGCATTCTTTCAAACCATTCTTCACTGATAGAACCGAATGAGTTCCCTTGGTCCAGGACTGCATTTGATTTCAGTTTCTTTTTCTCTAAGTTAGGGTCCTTTCCTGACTTAAGGAGCATTTTTGCTTCATCTCTTTTATGCCGTGCTTCAACCAAACTGGTTTGAGGCCATACTCCCAAAGCAAGGGTCTTCTCTTTTTTCTGGAACTGATAATTCATCCTCCAGTACTTCCCTCCATTCGGATGTAATTCCAGATACATGCTTCCTCCGTCAGAGAGTTTTTTCCTCTTTGAAACGCACTTGGCATTCCTTACGGCAAGCTCGGTAAGTCTATTTGTAGGCATCCTTGGCTCCTAAAACAGGGTATATGAAAACCGTTATACAAATATACCCTGGCTTGTACCCTGAAGTATGGCCAGGAATTAATTAAATTGTCTTGGAAGTTACTGGACTAAAAAAAGCTGTGGAGGGCTGGATTTAAAAGGAATTCGAGTTGAATAAAAGATTTATTTGGATGTTCTTGGAATTAAGGGTGGCGGAGGGAGAGGGATTCGAACCCCCGATGACCGCGAGGCCATAACGGATTTCAAGTCCGCCGGTTTCAACCACTCACCCATCCCT
>NZKO01000130.1 GCA_002692535.1 Opitutia bacterium | reverse complement strand
GAACCGCTCGGTCCTCAAAAAGGAATCCCGGAACCGGCACTTCATCCGCAGTGAAGATGCGGCTCGGCTTGTACGGGTCTTCACCTCCTCCTCGAACCTGAGACCAAAAAGGTTTGTGTGGATCTGAAATATTCACTGACAAAAAGAATGGCTTACCGTGCTTTTTGGCATTAGCGATTCCACGGGCGGTGGATTCGCCATAAGACTTGGCATCTTTGATGTGAGCCTTGGATCTATCCTCCAAAATGGTAAGGTCCTCGTCCCAGTCATAGGGCTGATAAGGGCTGGAATGAGTCACCTTACCGCGAATCCCAGCGTAATAACCTGCATCCTTCAACAGATCCACCATGTGAGGCCATCCAGGATTGGGTACTTTGTAAAAGCCCTCCACTTTATTGTTGTGGGAGATCAATCCGGAAAACATCACATTTCGGCAGGGATTGCAGTTTCCCACCGTTACGTGAGCATAGTCAAACCGCAAGGACTGGGATGCGAGACGATCCATGACTGGAGTGGTGCCATCAAGTTTGCATCCATAGACTCCAACGGAATCACAACTCATATCATCCACAGTGATGAGGAGTAGATTCAGTTGTTTTTTTTCGTCAGCGGGTAAGTTGGCTACAAGAAAAAAACCAAGGTTGCACAAAAAAGTGAGGAAGTAATTACTTTTCATAAGAATTAAAACTTACAAAAGAGGGGAAAGTTACAACTAAAGGCAATGAGAAAGAAACAGGTCACCCTATATTCTCATTGGGATATAATCTAGAGGTTACTTTCCGATTTTGAACTCGAGAGTAACCACCAACTTCACCACTTTTTCAATGGTCTCGGTATCATAAATCCCATAACTGGAGGTACGGGTGGAATTGGGCTTGGTAATTTGGATAACTCCTTGCCTTGCCGAAACCAAAGCCCCAAGTTTTTCACCTGAGCTCTTTGCCATAATTTCGGCCCTTTCCCTTCCATTTTTAGTAGCTCTTTTCATCAAATCAATTTTCACCTCGTCTAGTTTAGATACAAAAAACTCAGGCCCACTCAATGTTAGCCTCATACCCTCACCATTGAGGTCATACAGTTGCCGGGACATTGCCTCGAATTCCTTGACCTGCGAACTGTTTACACGAAGACTGCGGGTGGCAGTGACATAATCAACTTCATTGGTCCGGTTTCCTTTTTCATTCAACTTTTTGGTTTCACTTAGGGAAGATGACAATTCCACCAACTCTGCCTCCTCTCCCAAAGTATTCAAAATAAGCTTTCGTACCGTCTCAAGCGAGATTCCTACTTTTTCGTAGGCTTCTCCATTGCCGGTACCTCTTTCGGAAATGCGTACGGTCAGGCTTCCCTGATCTGCCTTGACCTCTCGCTCCGCATAGCCTTTGACCATAATAGGCTCGGCATGCTGGATAGTAACCCAGGGCTTGGAAATAACTGTAGCTGCTCCGATGAGCCCTACCACCACGGAAACAGGAATCAAAATAGATTTATTCATAATTTTATTATGCCAATCAGTCATTTCGACCATGAAAATTTTTCATTGTTCAAATTTATTTTAAAAGAGGTGCTTTCCCTCCTTAGCTGCCTGGTGAGCTTTTTGTGAATCGAGAGCTACACCAGGATCACCCTCTGCCTTCATCCAGCTTAGCAATTCCTTCTTCATGTCACTTATAGAATCAGCATATTTTGGATCCTCTGCCAAATCATTCATTTCATACGGATCCTTCCTTGTTTCATAAAAACTTATTGAGGGACGGTTCTGATATCTTTTGATTAACCTGTAAATTTCAGGTTTGTTCCAAGCATCCCGTACCCATGTTGCCCAGTATGGATTATTCAACACAGCGTTCCCTTTTAGCCCCATCAAATGTTTTTCGATAAACATTTCATTTGGAGTAAGATTAAGAATCAGACGAAAATCTCCATCCGAAATCGTGCGAGTGGGATAAGGAGGACCCTCCGGAAAGTTATTGTGCATACCGTAAACATATTTTCGGTGTGAATCTATTTTTCCTTTCAACACACCAGCAAAACTTGATCCATCCAATTTGCCGGATTTCCCACCTGCTAAATCGAGAAGAGTGGGCAGAACGTCTGCGTATTGAATCAGTGCATCTGTTCTTCTGCCAGGCTCTACTATACCGGGCCATTTTGCAATCAATGCGGTGTGCAAACCCGCATTCCATGTAGTCCACTTGCAACCCGGGAATTGCGATCCCTGTTCTGAGCTAAAGAGAACTAATGTATCCCCCTCTTTTCCACTCTCTTTCAAAGTGACAAGAATATCTCCTATCTGTTCATCCATATATGTAATCTCAGCCAAATACTTTGAAAAATCCTCTCTGGTACGGGGAGTATCCGCAATATTTGGAGGAAGTTTCATTTTTTTGGGCGGATATTTGGATGCATCTCCCATAACCCAGGGGACATGTGGCTCCGTCAGGGCAACCACCAGGCAAAAGGGATCGTCTTTGGCCATGAAGTTTTCTGTCGGACCAAGATCGTGAGGCTCGGTGGGGTTGCGAACGCAATTAGGATCAAAACCTTCCACTTTTTCAAAAGGAAAGACTGTACTTGGACGAATGTGAGTCTTTCCCGCAAGACCGACCCTATATCCAAGTTTTCCCAGCATCTGCGGCATCCCTTGAATATCCGGACGGCATCCAGAGTGATTCCATGCGCATCCGTTTCCCATCGGATAAAGCCCCGAATATAACTCTGCTCTACATGGCTGGCACATGGATGAAGAAACATATGCCTGATTAAAAGTCAGACCTTCAGTTGCCAACTTATCGATATTCGGGGTCTTTGCATTTTTACCACCGTATAGAGGCAAATCATTGTATGTACAATCGTCGGCCAGAATAATGAGGAAATTTGGATGATCTGCCAAAGAAAGAACCATAGAGATTTTGAACAAGCTGAGAAAAAGTATGAAAGTTTTCATCCCTCCACTCATTTTCATTTTATTCCTTGGTGGCAAGGAGTAAGCGTTAAAAGTGTTTTTTGAGTAAAGGGATTCGCAAAGAATGATCTTGATCCCCAACAGACTAAAAGAGCAGTTTGTAAGAATGAAAACTGCCAAAAATTCGATTTTGATAAAAATTACCCTTGTTCTGACACTTTCCTTTTCAATTGGAACTCCTACTCAGGCTCAACCTGAGGTGTTACCATCTCCATCTGTTGAGATGTGGGGAGAAAAAAAAGATCAGCTCAATCAAAGTTATAAACGTTGGTTAAAGCTAAAAGAACAATGCAAAGGCAACTATTCCTATGATATAAAATGGAGCAGTTGGACTGGTTTTGGAAATACAACCACCATAGTTGTTCGCGGAAATCAAATTATTGAAAGAAGATTTGAGTCATACGGTGCCCCCCATCCGGATGGAAGGCCGATTGATGAAAATCGTTGGACCGAAAGAGGAGAGTTTATTGGTTCAAACCCCAAAGGTCATCCGCCGAGAACAATCGATGACCTGTACAGGGAGGCTATATCATTAACGGGCAAGCCAGTTCCACAATTTTACAGGGGGGTCATCCGCTTTAACAAAGAGGGACTGCTCCTAAGTTGTTACATTCAGGATACTCGAATCGCAGATGATGCACCGATAAAAGGCGTAAATATTACCTCAATATCTTTGGGAAGTGAAAGTTTACCCAAGGAAAAACAAGCAAAGCCGACTTTTGAACAGTGGGTAACCAATGGTAAAAAAATTCCGGATGGAATGATGTTTATCGGCGGAAGCCCATGGTTTAATGAAACAACCGGAAAAAAGAGGGAACCAGTAGAAGTGTACGAAATGATTTACGGCAAAAATGTAAAACCTGCACCCTTCAAACCCATCCGTCCTCCGTTCAATCCAAACAAAAGAAAAACATTTCCCAAACATTGGGGCGAGCCGCCTAAAAGGCAGACTCGTGATTTAAGGCCATTACCTGGGGGATACGGAATGGGAAGCGGTACTTTAGCAAGATGGATTCAGGAAAATCTAGACCGCGACAAAAATAGGTCAACACAACCGGATTGATTCAGATATTTTGCATTTCCCTACCCTTTTGATTTGTATGTTTTATTGTACGGAAGTAATCCAATCTAATATATTTACATCGACTATGCCCGGCCTCAAAAATCTAATTTATTTTGCACTTCTGCAATATTCATTTGCCAATCTCTTTTCTGAGTCTAGGGAAGAAATCATCCAAAAGGGCAAAGAGCTCTACAATGGTGCAGGATCTTGCGTCGCCTGTCATTTGGCTGACGGAAAAGGTCAAAAGGGAAACATTCCTCCTCTCGCCGGGAGCGAATGGCTCAAAGGTGGCTCTGAACGCTCCATTGCGATATCTCTTCGTGGACTTGCCGGTCCCATCAAAGTGAACGGAAAGAAATACTACGCAGCCATGCCTCCTCAGTTGTTATTCGATGACGAGAAACTGGCTTACATACTCAGCTATGTAAACAATGCATGGGGCAACAGGGAAGAGCTCATAACTAAGGAACAAGTAGCCAAGGCCCGTCAAGAATTACCACTTGATGTGTTTACCCCCCAAACACTGCTGAAAAAATTTCCGTTCGATCAAAAATACAATAAGAAAAATGGCACTTACACCCCCACTTTTGACGACACCCTAACAAACATTACATCGCCTGTGGTTTACCGTACCTTTATGCCCGGAGCCTCACCCGCTGCCTTTGCCGTGGCTTTGCCTGGGAATCACTATTATTGCTGGGATGCAGGCGAATCCAGGCTCAGGTATGTATGGACCAAAGGCGGATTCATTAAATCAAATCAGGCACATTGGTCCAGCAACGGGAAACCGGTCGCCGAATTTAATGGAACTCCCTACTACCGAGCTCAGACTTCTCTTCTCAAGGAGGAGACTTTTGAAGCACTCTCCAAAACTAACATGCAAAAACCAATTTATGATACATCGCAAGCTGACGACTTCCCCCTGAAAATTGAGGGTGCGAAAGGAACGCCAAGATTCCTTGGATACAGACTGGTCGAAGGGTATCCGAAATTTAGATATTCCCAGGGAAAACATGTGATCACTGAACTTATTCGAATGAACAACGAAAAGACTGGGATTCGTAGAACTTTTACCATTTCCCCACCTTCAAGAACAGTCCTTAAACTTTCATCCACTTCCCTTGCCTCTACAAGCGCGGACCGTGGGATAATGAAAAAAGATGGAATGCTCAACTTAAG
>NZKO01000129.1 GCA_002692535.1 Opitutia bacterium | reverse complement strand
CATACAAATTGTTGGCAGAGATGATCTCATCTCCTTCTTGAGCAAGATTGATGATCGAATAGAATACCGCACTCGTTCCCGAGGCAACTCCAAGACCAGCAGCTCCACCATCGAGGGCAGCAACACGTTGCTCAAGCACATCGGTGGTTGGGTTCATCAAGCGAGTATAGATGTTCCCTAATTCACGGAGACCAAAAAGATTCGCCGCATGTTCCGTATTGTTGAATACAAAGGAGCTTGTCTTGTACACGGGCACAGCCTGTGAGTTAGTGGTTGCTTCGGGAGTGTAGCCGGCATGTAGGCATTGGGTCTCTAATTTCATAATCAAAAGAATAGAAGTAGGGGTGAATAAAAAGGGTAAAGATTCGTTTTTGTTAAAATTTAGATAGAAATCAACTCAATACATCTAATTACCTCAAAAGATCAATTGAGATCCCTGTCATAATATTCCTAATTAACAGGCTGAGTATGCATGAGATAGGCAATCAAATCTCTCCTCTCTTCCTTCTTTAAACTATCAAGCAAACCCGAGGGCATGATTGAATATGGTAAAGTCTCACGCTGCCTAATATCTGCTTTGCTTACTACGGATTCTGCCCCCGGCATTCGAAGAGTCAATGAATTCCTATCCTGACCGGCAATCATTCCGCTTAGTACCCGCCCATTTTTCAGGCTCAAAACATTCATACGGTAATCTCCAGAAACTGCACTGTTCGGATCCACAATATTTTCCAAAAGGTAGTCTAAATTTGCACGACCCGATCCGGTTAAATCAGGTCCGAGGTATCCTCCTCTACCATATAGCTGATGACATCCCGAGCATTTTTGATCGTAAAGCAAACTTCCTTTTTTCAGATCGGCCTCATGTAAAGAATCTGTATTCAGCTCGATTCTCAATTCCTCCTTTCGCTTGGTCAAATATTCCGGGGATGTGCGGACTAGACCCCAAGACATATTTAGCCTCTTCTCCAAATCCTCATTCTGGAGAGATTTGATTTGGAGAGCATGATATGGACTGATCAAAGACTTGGAAACTTTTCCCTCTTCTAAATTGGTGAGAAGGGCATCCGTCCAGTTGACTCTGCCGCAAAGAATTTCCACCACTTCCTCCATCTCATCCAATTCAAAATCCTTAAGACTGGAAATCAACATTTCTGCTGTTTCATCACCTTCAAATTTTGACAATCCACGGGCCCCCCAAATTTTCATCTCTGTTTCTTGCAAAAGATTTTCGCAAATGGATTTTAAATTCGGAGAATTCGAATCAATTAAAATTTTCATCGTATGCCTACGAGCTTCGATAGCGGCATCGAGATCTAACACCAATTTCTCCATCTGCCCAATTGCATCCTCATCCCCCAATAAAACACTCATTCTTAAGGCATTGGGATTACCTTTCAATTTGGAAGAAACTTCATCCCACCTGGGAGGTTTCTCAAATCCCTTGATTCCCAAGACTGCCCGCTCAATCCCTGCAAGCAATGAATCTGCCTGTTCAGGTTGATCTCCCGCCAATTTTAAAAGATAATCGAATGCAATCGGATTTTCTTTTGATCGTTCAGTAAGAGCCCGTGCAATCCAAGTTCGTAAATTTGGCCATTCAGTTGCTCTAGCGACTTCCAGTATTTTTTTCGGATCCAACTCTACCAGCGGTGTAATCCCTGCCCATACGACGAAGGGTAGGTTGTGATCATTTTTATCCTCTGAGCGAGAAGACAATGCTTTGGCGAGTTCTCCCCTTGATTCAATGTGTAACCGTTGCAAAACAGTAGCCAAAGTTAACCGGACCAATGCGGATGGATCTGTCTTCGCAAGTTGGACAAACCTCCTTTCAACTTTTGGCATCACCTCTGGCGTGAGTTTCAGAGGCCCGAAAAGAGTGTCGATGAGCAACTCATCAACCAACAAGCGGATCGCCCATGTCCGAATGTGTTCGTTCGGATCATTAAGCATAACATCGTAATTCAAAAAGCCCATCGCATGGAGACCCCACATGGCCTTCAAGCGGATTGATGCAAGTTCATTTTTCTCTTTCAGGATCAGCTTGCATACCTCAACCGTTTTTTCTGAATCGGAAAGATTGCGATTTGCAATGGCCTTTAACCAATGACGGAAATACCATATATTTGGATTTCGAATGATCGCTTCCGGATCATAAAATCCATTCTCAATAACAGACAAATCTGCAACTGGGTTTTCCCCATGAAAAAACTTATAGATTCTTCCGCTCTTTCGATGCACACCGGTATGATCATGGCATTCCCCTGTGTCACTCCAATCAAGTCCATAAATCGCTCCGTCCGGTCCCACGCTCACTTCCATGCCACGAAACCATTCGTCGGAATTAAAAAATACATCTGTCTCGTGCTTTCCGACATATCCACTACCATCTCTCTTCAAACGCTCACGATTGAGACGCCTGCCATGTTGGTTCCAGGTAAGCAAACGATTTCTCCATTCACTAGGAAAATGATCGGCTTGATAAATCGCCATTCCAACATGGGCATGACCACCACCAAAGTCATCAGCTGCTCCATAACGTGACTGATGCCAAGCGAGATTTGTATCATAATGAAAATGATCCGCATGTTGAGGCATCCGCTCATAAATCAATGGGTTCTGGGATGCCCCACTACCTGACTCCCGATAATGAGCCCCCGGAATCATATGCCACATATGTCCGATAACTGTGTTGATAAAGAAAAGTTCCCCGTGCTCATCCCAGTCGTGCCCCCACGGATTGACCGTACCGTGAGCCAGCACCTCGACCACTTTTCTTCTCGGATTATAGCGCCAGATTCCCCCGTCAATTGGATAACGCAATTCATTCGGTGTGCCCGGCACTCCAATTCTGCCCGGGCAGGAGTGACCACATCTTCCATAAAGCCACCCGTCCGGCCCCCATCGTAAGCCATTGGCAAAATTGTGATAGTTTCCACGAGCCACATCAAATCCATCGAGCATCACTTGAGGTTCCCCATCGGGTACCAGATCACCGTTACGGTCGGGAATGAAAAGCAATTTTGGTGGACACATCAACCAGACTCCCCCATATCCGATCTCAACACTGGTAAGCATCTGCAATTGGTCAGTAAAGACCTTTCGGGCATCTGCTCTACCGTCACCATCCTCATCTGATAAAACGATAACGCGGTCACGTAGGCTTAGGTCGAACCTTACCTTACGACTGCCGTAAGTGTAGTTTTCTGCGACCCACATCTTGCCATGTTTATCCCATGCCATGGCAATCGGGTTCTGCACCATGGGCTCACTTGCCCATACTTTAACTTTGATCCCTTTTTCTAAAGAAAAGGATTTAGCACTCTCCTCCGCACTTGGAGGATCAGCATCGGTAGTCGATTCTGTATTGTGTACCTCGGGAAAGCTATCTCCAAAAATAAAATTTGGTACAAGGAAAAATAGAACCTTAAACTGTTTCATCTGGATTCATAACAAACTCACTTAGCTCAGAGGTCAAATTACAATCAAACTCAGAAAAAATTAATTTATTCAGTTTGATGTTTACGAAAAACCCAAAAAGAGATCATTCTTAATTTCATGAAATTCATTCATTTCTTTTCTCCGCTATTGATAATTTACTTTTTTTCTGCTGCTCTGGCAAAGTCGGAGAATGCAAAACGGGTCAATCCGATGACTCCCATTGAAGAGGTAAAAGGCTTGCCCAACGTCCTGATCATTGGAGATTCCATAAGTATTGGCTACACCCTACCAACTAGGGAACTTCTAAAGGGAAAGATAAATTTGCACCGCATTCCCACAAATGGAGGACCCACTACAAAAGGATTGGCAGAAATAGAAAAGTGGTTGGGCAACAGAAAATGGGACCTGATTCATTTTAATTGGGGACTACACGACTTAAAATACATGGGAAAAGACGGAACCAATCTCGTTCCCAAAGAAGAGGGTGGCATAGTACAAGTACCTCTTGCAGATTATGAGAAGAATTTGGAAAAACTTGCAGTTCGGATGAAAAAATCAGCCAAACAATTGGTTTGGCGTAATACTACACCCATACCCCTCGGATCAAAAGCTCGTTATGTGGGAGATTCCGTAAAGTACAACGAAGCGGCTGCAAGGGTAATGAAAAAGCATGGTCTGCCCACACTCGATCTTTTCACTCCGAGTAAAAAGAACATGAAAGACTGGATGAGAAAAGCTAATGTGCACTACTATCCACACGGTTCAAAGGCACTAGCCGGATTGGTCGCCAAAGACATTCTAAATCGCCTGAAAAACTAGTTAATTTTTAGCCGCACGAACTGCAGCGAGTGCATTTATTAAACCGGCTCCGAATTTGTAATCGTGTCCATTGGGCCCAAGATCGGTGGCGGATTCCCGCAGGATTTTACTAACTTCCCATGGGTTGAGCTCTGGATTGACAGAGAGCATCAAGGCCGCCACTCCCGCAGCATGTGGCCCAGAGAATGAATTACCTGCCGGACCAACGATCAGAGACGCACCATTGTCTTTTTCGACCTCTTTCCAACTCGCTCTAACCTCATGGGCACCGGTTACATTCCAGACCGGATATCCAGATGGGAAAGCAGCAAGATCGGGCTTGGACAAGGGATTCGATTTCGAATAATCGGAAAAAAATCGAACACCTGTCCAGTAACATGGACCCTCACTGCTGAAATGAAATTGATTTCGACTACGGTCAACTCCGGCAATGGCTAGAACACAGGGTATATCCTTGGGTAGTCCAATTTGTGTACCCGAGGGCATCGACCGACGAGATTGTCGACCATAATTTCCAGCCCCTCCCAAGGGAAGAACACCCCCCAATGAAAGATGCTCAAATGCATTGCGAAAAAGTCCGCGCATTTGTCCAAGGTCTCGATCTACAATCATAAAACTCATGGAAACAATGTCTGCACTGTTTTTCATCAGATATTCAAGAGAAGAGAGGTCGAGTCCCTTAAGAGGCATAATTTTAGAATGAGGGGCAATGGCAGTTTGTAAACCCGAAGATGAGGGACGTCCGGCAATTATACCAGCACAAGAACTACCATGTGAAGTGGTTTTTGATCGATCAAGAATATTGCCAGTATTTTCTACGAAATTATACCCAAAGAGATCATCAATCAGTCCGTTTCCGTCATCATCAAGCCCATTTAGTTTTTCACCTGAATTTTTGGCTAGAGCATGGATCAACGAGGGCGTGGAGACGATTCCCGAGTCAATTATCGCAACCTTGACCCCCTTGCCAGTCGCGTTTTCCTCACTCCATGCAGCCTGGGCTCCGATTTCTCGCACATTCCACGGTATTTTCAAATCCTTTATTTTTTTGAAATCCTTTTTTTCCCACTCTTGATCGACCGCTTCCATGGCTAGGAATTCTTTCTGTTCTAGTGGAAAGGATCGGCGAATGGGTTTCGAAAAGAGATCAAGATAGATGTAGGAAATTTCGGTATGTCCGGCGAGTTCTTCAATTGCAGAATTGATGGCCAGACAGGAAAATCCATTTATGATCCAAAATTTTTTAAGATTACGAACCTTTCCCTCCTCCGAGAGTTTACTAGTTTTTTCACTCACTAGTTCCCATGAATCCCTTGCTTTCTTTTGTAATGAGGTCAAAACCTGCTGATGATTTTCGGACCGCGAATTTTCCGAGTACGCTACAGATAATCTTTCGTACTCTCCTGCTCGAGTAATTAACTGATCACTCATTCGAACAAAAACGGGAATAAAACCCGATTTTTTCAGATCGATCGCAGGATCAATCTTTTCGTTTGCAAATAAGGAGAGGGAGTTAAAAAAAAGTAAAAAAATGAGCTTGCGATAAAACAGGTTCATCGCTCATAGAAATCTATTTTATCCTCAAAAGCAATTTCACATCGCGAGATACTTTTGTACTTTTTCCTTCAACTCAGAACGGGCATTCTGATCAACCAAATTACCTTCCTTGTCAACCAACCACATAGCTGGAATACTGCTTATACCATGCTCCTGAGCGAGGCTTGTTTTCCAACCCTTACCGTCAAAGAACTGAGGCCAGTTCATATCATTCTTGGCTATAAAATCCTCTAGCTTGGCCTTATCGCTATCCAGAGAAATGCCGATTATTTCAAATCCATCCTTATTCAATTCCTCATAGGTCTTTTTGACGCTTGGAATTTCTCGAATACAAGGGCCACACCAAGTTGCCCAGAAATCAATCAGAACGACTTTTCCCTTCATTTGGGAAATATCAACCTCCCGGCCATCCAAAGCGGTAAACTTCATATTCAAAGGTTTACCCAATGCTTCTCGTTTCTTCAGTTCCCCCTTGGCTTGAGAAACTACTCTTGCAATTTTGGGGTCCGAATCATCGAGGGCAGAAAGACGTTTTAAGATCCTCATGCTTTTTTCCCGATCGGATGTCATGCGTGCAACTGCATTCAACATTGCATATGGCATAAATTCCTCCGGATAATCTTTGGACAACAAATTTCCAACTCTCTCCAGTTCCAGCAAGCCCTTGTTTCGATCTTTCTTCAGAGTTGCCCTGACCTCGGCATCCAATTTTTTAAAGACCTCGTCAAAAGGAGGTTTTTCCTCCTTCCCGGAAACAGAAGCAGTGAAAAGAATGTTGCTTGACGGAATAATCGCGACAAGAAATAGGAAGAAATGAGATTTCATTTAGAGACGCTAATGTACTTCAAGGTACAAGTACGAGATAAAACTTTCAATAAATTGAATAGAATTTCATTTTTACCTATTAACATTACAGTCAAATGACTCTAATGTGATAGGATACAGTCAATCAGACTCGTAGACCGGCAAGAGCAGCCTGCTTTACTACATTTTCAACTGATATTCCCAGTTCATTCAGCACTAGATCACCAGGTGCAGAAAGGCCAAAGCGATCTATACCAACAACGACCCCTTCCAAACCTACATACTTGCGCCAAAGATCGGAGACTCCAGCTTCCACAGCCATAAGATTGCGGAATCCCCGTGGAAGAACAGATTCACGGTAATCTTTGTCCTGTCGATCAAAACGCTCCATACAAGGCATTGAAACTACGCGAACCGAATTGCCAAGTTGTGATGCAGCCTCAAGAGCGACGTAAAGCTCACTTCCAGAGGCCAAAATGATGAGTTCAAGCTCTTCAGTTTCCTTGCGGGCAATGTATCCCCCTTTAAGGACGCCCTTACGACGATCAAAGACGGGGATCTCATTTAAATTTGGTACATTTTGGCGTGTAAGAATAAGTCCAGTGGGTCCGTCTGTTCTCTGAAGAGCGGCAACAAACGAACCGGCAGTTTCCTCCGGATCTGCAGGACGAATAACATCCAAGTTCGGAATTACCCTCAGTCCACTAACCGTTTCCACTGGTTGGTGGGTGGGTCCATCTTCTCCAACTGCAACCGAATCGTGAGTCCAGATGTGAAAGATTGGTAAATTCGTAAGAGCTGAAATTCTAACGGATGGACGCATGTAATCGGCAAAAACCGCAAAAGTCGCTCCAGATGGACGAAAGATTCCGTAATATCCTATACCATTAACGATTGCTCCCATAGCATGCTCTCGTATACCAAAAAGCATGTTGCGACCCGCATGGTTCTCGGCAGAGAAATCACCAACATCTTTGATGTAGTTTTTGGTTGAACCATGAAGGTCAGCTGATCCACTTATTAGCAATGGCATCGCCTTGGCGAGGTCGTTAATCACCTGACTGCCGGCTGCACGGGTGGCCACTTTGGCATCTTCCGCAAATACCTGAACCTGATCCATCAAGTCGGAAGGAACTTCATGATTAATTCCCGATTTTAGAAGTGCGTCTTTTTCTGGATTTGCAGCTTCCCAGGCTGAAAAAGTGGCATCCCATTCCTGACGGCTTTGTTTTTGTTCGGCCTTATGACTTTCAAAGAAGGAGCGTACTTCTTCCGAAACATAAAAGGGTTCTTCGGGAAGACCGAGTCCCTGACGGGCAGATTCAGCAAACTTTGCCCCACCCTCTCCATGGCCACCAGCAGTTCCGGCAACCTCGGGAATGCCTTTGGCGATGGTTGTCTTAACTTCGATGAAGGTAGGTTTTTCCGTTTGGGCACGGGCTTGGGCAAGGGCATCCGCAATCGCCTGTATGTCATGACCATCCTCAATCAGGATGCAATTGAATCCATAAGCTGCAAAACGGTCAATAACCCTCTCACTCTGCGAAGCATCCGCCATCGCATCCAAGGTTACGTCATTCGAATCATAAATGATGGTTAGGTTATCGAGAACAAGATGCCCGGCAAGAGAAGCGGCTTCCGCAGCTACTCCTTCCTGCAAGCATCCATCCCCAGCCAGTACGATAACCTGATGGTTGAAAATTTCGTGATCTGTGGTGTTAAAGTGAGCGGCTGCCATTTTCCCGGCTATAGCCATGCCTACTGCATTACCAACGCCCTGACCAAGAGGTCCAGTCGTGCACTCAACACCTGGAGTTTCCATAAATTCAGGGTGCCCCGGAGTCTTGCTATGTAATTGCCGGAAGTTCTTTATCTCCTCAATGGGAAGATCAAAACCGGCAAGATGCAACCAACCGTAGAGGAACATACTTCCATGTCCTGCAGATAGAACAAAACGGTCGCGGTTGATCCACTGGGCATCACTCGGATCGACTTTTAGATCTTGTCCAAAAAGAACAGCTCCTACCTCTGCAGCTCCAAGCGGAAGCCCCAAGTGTCCTGAAGAACAGGCGTGAATAGCGTCGATAGCCAAGCCGCGTGCTTGATCGGCTGCATTTTGAAGAATTTCCTGATTTTGCATAATACTAAATTAAATAGTTGGGAGTGCTGAAAACTGAATAATTATCTCATAACAAAGGAAAAGCCTCTTTGGCGAGAATTACT
>NZKO01000128.1 GCA_002692535.1 Opitutia bacterium | reverse complement strand
TTGCAATTATCCGCGAGCTTGCATTAGCACCCGGAGAAACCTTTGACCTAATCAGAATGGAAACCAGTGAGGCTCGTCTGCGAAATACTAGATTGTTCGAAAAAGTAACCTTAGACGACGAGCCAATTGTGTCTCAGGACCCAGAACTACAAAATACTCGCAGGAACTTGGTCGTTGACTTAAAGGAAGGCAGGACAGGACATGTTTCTTTTGGTGTTGGTTTCAGTACCCTTGAAAAGGCGATGATGTTTGCAGAGTTTAGGCAGGGAAATTTTGATATTATGAGGTGGCGCAGTCCTCATCGGTTGCAGGGTGATGGTCAGAAATTTAGGCTTCGGCTAAAACTTGGATCAAGAAGCAATGAAGTAAGGTTGGCACTAGAAGAACCTTGGTTTCTCAATAGAAGAGTTGCCGCAGGCTTTGAAGTTTTTCGAGAGAAATCTGATTACTACAGCTCCTATTACGATGAGATGAGAGCGGGTTTTGAAGTATATTTTCGCAAGCGCCTTTTCGAGCTTGTTGAGGGAAGAGCATTTTATAGTTTTGAAGATGTCATCATAGATGATGTGAGTTCAACCGCTCCGCCATTCATCGAGGAAGAAGATTTGGTCATTTCTAAAGTGGGCTTGACTTTAAGTAGAGATACAAGAGATAGCATACTTTTTCCCACTGAAGGCAGCATTGTTTCCATCAAAAAAGAATTTGCAGGGGGAATCTTTGGTGGAGATGCCGATTATGGAAGGCTCGAATTACAAGGTGCTCATTTTCTTCAAACCTTTGAGCCGTTGGAACAAGTTTTATCTGTATCGGGGAGGGTTGGGACTCTTGGAAGATTCAATGGTAAAGAATCCGACGTTCCTTTCTTTGAAAAGTTCTTCTTAGGTGGGCCTTACAACCTTAGGGGATGGGATTACAGAGATGCAGGTGTTGATCCAGTCATAGGTGAACCAGAAGGAGGAAACTCATATTCTTATGCCAGCTTGGAATACACATTCAAAGTGGCTGACCCATTAAGGTTAGCTCTTTTTTACGATGCAGGTTATCTTCGAAAAGGTGACTTTAAAATGATACCCGGCGATGGACATGAAGGATGGCATGACAATTGGGGTTTTGGCGTCAGAATTATGGTCATGGGGATGCCTTTAAGATTGGATTTGGGTTTCCCAATCACTGACCCTTCTGATACCGGTGGGTCACCTCAATTTCATTTTTCCGGTGGATCAAGATTTTAACATCTATCAATTTTAAACCAGAACTATATTATTATGCAAAAATTCTTTTCTTTCCTACTTATTATTCTGCCAAGTTTAATGTTTGCCCAAAAAGTCGCAGTAGTTGATGTACAGAAGGTTTTTGATGGTTATCAAAAAGTCAAAGATGCTCGGGAAAGGCTTGAGAAATCAAGTAAAATTGCCATGGAGGAAATTGATATTTTCAAAGATGAACTAGCAAAGATCGTTAAAGATCTTAGGGAAATGGAGGAAAAACTAAAAAATCCAAATATCGATAGTTCTGCATTAAAAGGGAAATATCAAGAAACAGTCAAAAAGGCACAAGAAAAGAAAGACGATATGATTGCATACGAGAAGCGGGCAAGAGCAACCATTGCCCAAAGGCAGAAAAACCTACTGGTCGAACATTTGGGCGATATCAGAAAGGCAATTTCAAAAGTGTCTAATAATAAAAAATTGGATTTGGTCTTAAACTCATCTGAAACACAGTTGGGTGTGTTTTACGCTGCCACGCAACTTGATATAACTGGAGATGTGATTGCTTTGCTCAATTCGATTAAAGAGACAGAGTAATTTATATTGGTATTCAAGGGGCTTTGATCATACATGAGTTTTTCCTTGAAACTGGATTCTGTTTTAAAGGAATTGCCCGACTTAGAAATTCGAGGAAGTACTGACAAGAGCATAATAACTGGGATTTCATCATTAAGTAACGCAAAGGAGGGGGATTTAACCTTCTTGGCAAACCCAAAATATAAAAATGAGGTTAAGGATACCGAAGCAAGTTATGTATTGCTTCCAATGGATCATGCGGAATCTTCAAGAAAGCAAAATCAATTATACATAAAGACTCAGCATCCATCGCGTGCACTTGCTCGGATTTGCAGAATCATTTATGCAGAACTTTTCTCTGCCCAAAGGGTGGGAATTGATACGACTGCATCTGTTCACGACAGTGCCATTATCGGAGATAATGTCTCGATTGGGCCATTTTGCTATGTTGGAAAGGGTGCTCGTATTGGAAAAAATACTTTGATCGAATCGCATTGTCACATTGGCGAAATGGCATCGATTGGTTCTGATTGTAGGTTGTATCCAAATGTTAAATTGCTTTCCTTATGTGAGGTTGGAAATGGTGTCCATTTAAATTCAGGTGTGGTAATTGGATCGGAAGGTTACGGCTTTGAGCAAGTTGGCAGTGTTCATGAGAAAATTCCTCATCTCGGAAAAGTAGTTATTGAAGATGATGTTGAAATTGGAGCAAATTCTTGCATAGACAGAGCCAGGCTTGAAGAAACCCGAATTGGAGAAGGAACCAAGATCGATAATCTGGTGCAAATTGGTCACAATGTTAAAATAGGAAGAGGCTGCTTGATTGTTGCTCAGGTCGGGATAGCTGGAAGTGTAGAGTTTGAAGATGGCGTGGTGGTTGGAGGGCAGGCAGGATTTGCCGGGCATCTTAAAGTTGGGAAAGGAGCAAAAATTGCCGGACAAACAGGAATTACAAAAAATGTGGAAGCGGGTGCCTTCCTAAAGGGGAATCCAGCAATTCCAGTTCAATTGGCTCATAGAATATCTGTTCTTCAAAGAAAACTACCGGATCTTTTCAAAAGGATTGCCCAAGACAAAGACAAAAAGTAATTCCTTTATGATGGATCGAGCTTCTAGTATTAAAATTTTCAGTGGAACTTCCAACTTGCCTCTTGCTCAAGAGATTTGCTCCTACTTAAAGGTACCTCTTGGCGACGCTTTGGTGACTGCCTTTCCTGATAACGAAAGTTTTGTAAGATTTAACGAAAACATTCGTGGAACAGATGTTTTCTTGGTTCAATCAACTTCCTCGCCTGCCAATCATAATGTTATGGAATTATTGATCATGATAGATGCAGCAAGGAGAGCATCAGCAGCTAGAGTTACTGCAGTAATTCCTTTTTTTGGTTATGCGAGACAAGACCGCAAAGACCAGCCTCGCGTTCCGATTACTTCGAAGTTAGTTGCCAATCTGCTGGTGGCTGCTGGCGTTAATCGAATCCTGACCATGGACCTGCATGCACAGCAGATACAAGGTTTCTTTGACATTCCAGTGGACCATCTTTACGCGTCACCTGTTTTTTTCGAAGAGTTGGAGAGTCGTGACGTATCAAATATGACAATTTTCTCTCCTGATGTTGGAGGGATGAAAATGGCTAACGCATATGCGGAATTATTGAGATGCCCTCTAGGTTTTGTCGCCAAGCGAAGAACGGGAGCAAGTACTGTGGAGGCAATGAATTTAGTGGGAGAAGTGGAGGGAAGAGAGATTCTTCTGGTTGATGATATGACAGAAACTGCCGGCACACTAACAGCAGCGGCGAAACTCTTAAAAGAAAGAGGTGCCCAAAAAGTTAGTGCAATTGTTAGTCATTGTGTTCTGAATGAAACTGGTCGTGAGCGTTTGATGAATGGCATGCTTGATGAACTGATAACTACAAACTCTGTAGGTATGGATTATGGAGAATTACCGATCAAACAGTTGAGTGTGGCTTCTTTATTGGGAGAGGCGATTAATCGTACGCATACTGATAGTAGTATTTCAAGCTTGTTTCAAATTAAGGGTTTTTGAAAGATTTTCTATTTACAACTTTTACACAAATTAAGCGACCTTGCTCGCTTAGTGTATTATGACAAAACAAAAAAGAGCCTTTTTTTTGGGCTTTGCTTTTTATCTCATGGCTTCGTGCCATTACCTTACTGCTCAACTTAAAATAAAAGTTGATAATTCTCAGATTGATCGTTCTGGGACTTCTTTTACCCATTCTTACGCACCAGTTTTGTCAGGTGCCACGCCCGCAGTTGTCTCTGTAACCACTCAACAATTTGTTAAAAGAATATTACCCGGAGGCGGAAACCCGCTTGAAGAATTTCTCAGGAGATACTATGGATACCCCAGGCGCTATCAACCAAGAGTTGAAGAAGTGCCGGTACCCGCAGGAATAGGGTCCGGAGTAATCGTAACTCCTGATGGTTACACCATAACCAATGCACATGTGATTACCGCAAACCCAAACACAGGAGACTTGGTGGAAGAAGTCCTGGTAAAAGTCTCAGAAAAGGAGGAATACAAAGCTTCGATTGTTGGGTACGATAGGTCAACGGATGTGGCGGTCCTGAAAATTGACGCTGACCGACCTTTGCCTTTCGTAACTCTATCAAATAGTGAAAACTTACAGGTCGGGGATGTCGTTTTTGCCGTAGGTAATCCACTTGGCATAGGAAAAACGGTTACTATGGGTATTATTTCGGCTACCATGAAGTCAGAACTTGGGGTACTGGGTGAAGCAGGAGCTTACGAAAATTTTATTCAAACTGACGCATCTATTAATCCTGGTAACTCAGGAGGTGCTTTGTTGGATTCAAAGGGCAGGCTTATCGGGATAAACACAGCTATAATCTCTCAAACTCGTTCAAGCATTGGAATTGGTTTGGCGATACCTGTAAACATGGCAAGAAAAGTTTTAACGGATTTTGTTGAAGATGGTGGTTTAAGAAGAGGGTTTTTAGGTGTAGAGCTAAATGAAACTGATCTGAATGGAGGAGCAGTCATCACTAATGTTATTCCTGGAAGTGCCGCTTCGAATGCTGGCCTCAGAAAGGATGATTTGATTCTCTCCATTGGAAAAAAAGAGGTAAATTCAGTTAACCAAACAAGGGTTGCGATTTCTCAAACGTCACCCGACACGAAGTTGCCCATAAAGATTTCCAGAAATGGAGTTGAAATGACTCTTTTTGTAACTCTAGGTACGATGGGCGAAATGAGAAACAATATTTTGCCAGGAGTTAGTCTCGAAATCTTGAATAACAAAAACAGAAAGAGATTCGGGATTCCTAACGATGCCGTTGGAGTTGTTGTTGTTGAGTCAAGCGGTGCTCAGGATAACTTTAAGAGAGGCGTCGTAATTGTGGAAATTAATGGTGCACCTATCAGATCTTTGGATGACATCCGAAAAAACCTACAAAAAGGTTTTAACCGATTTTATGTTTGGTATCTTGGCAAATACCGATTTGTTTCTTACAGAATTCCTTAGTTCCTACCGTTAATCAGCGATTAAGAGAGTTTTACTTTGATTGGGCAACTGTCCAACCCAAGTTAATTTCCGGGGACATAGAATTGATTTTGGTCGTTAATGTCCTTAATTCAGCACCAACTTCCTCCAATGCTTTGTCTTTCTTGTCGACCATTTCTTTCAAAGCCTCGTTTTGTTCTCCAAAAGCTTTGGAAGGTACAAAATTAGCTATTTTACTTCTGTAAGATGAAGGATCTTTTTCAAATTTGGTTTTGCAATTATTGCAACATAGACCAACCATCCTGCCTTCAAAGTTCGAAAATTTTGAATCATCAATTGGTTTATTGGAAATCGGACATCTATCATTAATGGGTAATTTATCGTCTGTGTTTTTGGACAGGTTTGATTTTATCTTTTCCATAACTTCGATTTCAGAGTCGAATGATTTGGCGATTTTTTCAGTTTTGGAAATGAGGAGCGTTTTGATTTTAATCAGATCATCATAAGCCTTTTGATCCACGAAGTTTTTCCTGAGAGATTCTGCACCGCTGGGTGAAACCTTAGTCTGCCATAGAAATATCTTTTCTAATTTCCTTAATTTCCTGAAATCCGCGATCGAGGCGTCTGAAATGCTTGTACCGTAAAGATTCAAATATTTCAGATTCGAAAGTTTGGAAATATTCTGAGTCGCAACATCGGTAAGATCGGTCTTTTCAGCATGTAATCTTTCGAGAAGGGTAAATTTGGAAAGAGTCTCTGATGAAGCATCCGTAACTCCAGTTCTCGCGATATTGAGCCACACAATTTGTGGTGCAAGAGCTTCGAGCATTTTTACACTTTCATCGTTGAATTCCTTGCCTTTGTAAGATGCGTTCACATAAAGAGCGTTGGTATTTTGAGCAATTGGCATAACCAAAATGCCACTATCTTGTAAATCTTTAAGGATTTTGGGATTGGCCACCGGAACTTCAGGTAGCTTGGGAATGAGAAGAGCTGTTGCCGATAGTTTTTTTTCCGGTAAGTTTTTAATAACATACTCTGCGGCTTTCTTACCTGCTTGATCCAAATCATTTATCAACAGGTCAAATGAAGCACCTAATTTAATCCATGATTTTAGAACAGACAATTCCTTATCGGTAACTGGATTGTAATGAGATTCGTCTTCCATCGGGGGCATGGATTCCTCATCATCCTTGGGTAGTGTAATTCGATAAATCAATTCACTCTCTTCAACTTCACCTTTGACAATTATAGCGTCACCTGCTCCCCTGCCGCCTTTTACAAGAGCCTCTTTGGTATGCATTCGCAGTTTCCCCTTATCTTTTTCAGCACCATGGCAACTTATGCATTTAGCCTCAAGCACCGGGTAGATGATTGAGTCATATACCTTTAAAGAAGAAGGATCATTCTCCGCAAACAATGAGGTAGTTAAAGATAATAAGGAAATTAAAGTAAATCGCACTTTCATAAGAGATTTGGGAATATTAATTTTTACAATATCTTATGTCATTCATATGCTAATGCAAGTGAGCACTAACCCTTATCCAAAAAAAATTGATACAGCCAAAGAATTATGGTTCTTTCTCATGTTTAACTGTATAGGATTCACTGTTTGGCCCTTAATGATTTATTATTTGAGTCGCACCTTGAATGTTTCCTTTTTCATTGACTTAAATCTACGCACTTGGGCTGAAGACATTGTGTATGGTCCACTTGGAAGTTTTTCTCCTGCGACGCTTTTTAGTCTAACCCTCTTGTTCTTTCCTTACTTTTGTTTTTTGGTGTTAAGAATCTTGCTGGAGAAATCTTCTCTGACAAATCACTAAATGAGATTCTCCTGATATTTGCAATATTTGGAATACCTCCCATTCATAGCAATCAACTCTTCGTGGCTTCCCTTCTCGATTAATTTCCCGTTTTCGAGAAAAATGATTTGATCAGCATTTCTGATCGTACTCAAACGATGTGCTATTATTAGAGTTGTGCGTCCTTGAATCAGCCTCTCTAGAGCATTTTGTATGTATCGTTCAGTTTCAACATCCACGCTTGCAGTGGCTTCGTCCAACACGAGAACCGGAGGATTTTTTAACAGTGCCCGAGCTAGAGTTATGCGTTGTTTTTCGCCCATACTTAGCCTAATTCCGCGCTCACCTATCGTGGTATTTTCTTGGTCTGGCAATGACTGGACGAAATCTTTTGCAAAAGCAATTTCAAGGGTATTCCAAATGTCTTTATCACTGGCATCAGGATTTGCCAAAAGAAGGTTCTCCTTTATGGTTGCGTCAAAAAGAAAGGGGTCCTGTGCCACCAAACCAATATTCTGCCTCAGAGCAGTAAGCTCAATTTTTTCCAAATTTTCATTTCCTATCCTAATTTGTCCTGCGGTAATGTTATAGTATCGAAGGAGTAAGTTTGCGGTTGTACTT
>NZKO01000127.1 GCA_002692535.1 Opitutia bacterium | reverse complement strand
TTCGCAGAGCATTGTCAGGCACTGGATATGAAGTCCTGTTACAGTGATAAGTTTCTTCCTCGCTCAACTTAGAAAAGGATCACAATGCCGATTGAATCAAGAGCTTTTGAGTCTCAAAATTTTTTCAATTTACAAGCAGACGGGTCTTAGCAACCTAATGGAAAAGGTTCTTATTGGCTCCAAAATAAGAGGATTTTTCTTGGCGGGCAGTTTAATGATGAAGATCAGGGCTTGAATAATCCACTTAATTAATCATCTGATTATGGATACAGTCATGCCAAACTCTACCCAGACAGTACTAACTTTACAATATGACCTTGCGGGAAATTTACTGGAAACATTTTGGAATTATTAAAAAATTATGAGAAAATTATTTCTTCTACTCTTAGTTGCCCATCAATGCTTTTGTGATCAGGAAAAGCGACCTAATATCCTATGGATTGTAGGTGAAAACCTGAAGCTTGATCTTGGATGCTATGGCGCTCAAAACGTAAAAACTCCCCATTTGGACAAGCTTGCGAGTGAGGGCGAAAGATATACCAAGGTTTTTTCGACTTCCCCAGTGTGTGCACCCAGTCGAAGCGCTTTTTTTGTCGGTATGTATCAAACCACAACGGACACCCATAATATGCGTTCCCACCGTGAAGATAATTTTCGATTGCCTGAGGGAGTGCGACCGATCACTCATCGCTTGAAAGATGTAGGATATTTCACTGCCAACCTAAAAACCATGAACGGGGAGGAGATCGGTTCTGGGAAACTGGATTTAAATTTTGTTAACGAAGGCAAACTTTACGATGGTGGCAAATGGGAGGATCTTAAAAAGAATCAGCCATTTTTTGCCCAGATGAATACTCTCGAGTGTGAATATGACATTTATGACCGAAATACCTGGCGTCAACCCCGAGTTGAGTGGAAAGGTGAAAAGCATCATGAAAAAATAGCTACGGCCGAAAACGTTACCCCTCCTCCCTATTATCCGGATCATCCTATCGTGAGAGAGGAATGGGCCCGTTATTTGAATTCAGTTTCAGGAATGGATAAGACCATAGGGAAGGTTCTCCGGCAGCTTAAGAAGGATGGTCTGGCTGAGAATACCATTGTGATCTTTTTCGGAGACAATGGAAGAATCGAGCCAAGGGGGATTCATTGGTGTTATGATACCGGTTTGCACGTTCCCATGATTATAAGATGGCCGAAGTCCTATCCCGCACCTGCAAATTACAAATCCGGGACTGTAAAGGAAGAGGTTGTCAGTCTGATCGATCTAACTCCCACCACACTTGGATTTGCTGGAATCGA
This sequence comes from Opitutia bacterium, assembly GCA_002692535.1. Taxonomy (GTDB): domain Bacteria; phylum Verrucomicrobiota; class Verrucomicrobiia; order Opitutales; family Seribacteraceae; genus Seribacter. The sequence continues at coordinate 20,575 of NZKO01000127.1, read as the reverse complement.
TAAACCATATGGTATGCACGGACGCATCTTTCTTGGCAATCAGGTCGGTCCTGAAAGGACATATGCATTTTCTGCTCGAGATCGTGTTGATGAAACAGTTAACCGAGTACGAAGCGTTCGTGGGAAAAAATATCATTACATCCGTAATTACTTCCCGGATCGTCATTTTACCTCTCTTAACCGGTACAAGGAGAAATGTTTCCCAATCAAACCGCTTATGCGAAGATTAATGGCAGAAGGAAAATTGTCTGGTCCACCCGCGGACTTAATGGCAACCCAAGTCGCTCCTGAACAACTTTTTGATACTGAGACAGATCCGCATGAGATCAATAACCTTGCCACTTCCAAAAAGCCCGAACACCGTAAGGCTTTGCTTGCGATGCGCACCGCTTTGGATGTTTGGATTGTGGAGACACAGGACCGTGGAGAATTTCCTGAACCTGATGAGATTGTCGCTCCTTTCGACAAGGAAATGCACGATTGGTTTGGTACCCCTGAATGGTATAAAAATTAATATTTGATTAAAACGTCTTAAAATCAATTAATCTGCTGCGGCATAAATCCATGCCGTGGTGCCCGATCTGAAGGTGGCTTCTGTTCTTTTGTAAGAATTCACCTCATATTGGTCAGCCTGTTTCGATTCATCGTAAGAAACTTCAAAAGTAGTATCTTCCATTTGATCCGAATTGTTACCTGTAAATGGAATGATGATGACACTATGTCCCGCTTCTCTTAATTACCAGTTGATCCATAATTTTTATTTCCAATTTAACGAAGCCAAATAGTATGTCTTTTTTCCTTTGGGTATTCGCCCAAAATGTCTCCATTTGGACATTTTTCAGTTGGAGAGTACCTTGGGAAAATAACTTTTCCATCTTAAAATTTTGTTAAAGAGTATTATGAGGTTTCGGGCATGAATGTTGGCATTACAACCCCCTTAGGTGGTTGGTAGTCGCCATTGCACTGAGAAAAATGAATTTCACAGTTACGCGCTCCCCAGGAATAGGCCGATTGAACTGCAAGCTTGGCAGTCACAGGAAGAAGAAACACAGGAGTTTTTCCGCGGAAATTTTCGAGTTGGTCAGCTAGCATGCTTACCGCAACCTTTTCATCTTCTGCGACCCCCGGACCAATCATTCGGCAAGCTTGATGATCCACAGATGAAAGAAATCCAAGTAATTGACCTTGATCGTTCCTGCAGAGTACGGTTTTCCAGATACCTTTTTTGTTTTCGATAAAATACTGGAAATCTTTTTTCCTTTCGATTCCACAAAGATTTTTCTCCAACTCTGCCATATCTTCGACATCCTCCATATGGGCATTGGCCACTCGTAATTCACTGAAAAGCTCTATATCTAAACCTTCCTTAGGGACTTCAAGGTACATATCCTGAAAAGCCTGAGTCGGTGCAAATCCCTGCCTGGAATATAGGGAGAAAGAATCGAGGTTTTGTGCACTCGAAACCAGACGAACGGGTAAGGATTGATCCTCGGCAATCCCAATAATCCTTTTTAGCAGACTACCAGCAATTCCCTGCCCGAAGAAATCAGGAGAAACATTCATGATGCCCAGTGACACATGGGTTTTACGGGGATGATAAAAACAGGAACCGGCAATTTTTCCTGTCTCCTTACACTCTGCAATCAGGCAGCAACCCCTGTCAAGATCCTCGTAAACTTCGCAAAAGAGTAGGGTGTCCGATTCTGGCCCCTTAAAGATGATATTCTTCCCATTTGCCAAATACCAAGAATTTGTGGAGTGATGAATCAGTTTTGCCACTTCCTGCCAATCCTCATCGAGCATTGCTCGGAAATGAAATTTTTCTGCTTCTTTCACTTTACTTTTTGCAAGAATGCGTTGCAGGAAAAGCCTACAAACATTGCCATATCCTGATCTCCGGGCAGTACGATAACAGGAGAAAGATCGGGTGGTCGTACTGCATAGGCTCTTTTTAGGCAGATCTCCATTGCAGGCACTGCCAGTTTTGCCTTTTCACCTAAGAGTTCGATGGTTCGAGCGGCATGAGCAACTACAATAAGGTTTTTATGGTTAAGTTCTTCAATAAGTGTGGACAGTGCATCTTTTGATTGTCCATTCCGAATTAGCGTATTTGCAATTTCGATTCTTACCGATGGCGAAGAATCTTTTAGTGCTCTTTCGAGAGCTGCGAGGGAGGATTTCGAGAGCCGTTTTGGGTATGCCCCAAGTCCAATAGCCCCCCAATAACGAACCGTTTCGTCATCCGAGTCCAAATTATGCAAAAATTTGGTTTCTTTTTCCCGACCGACCAGTTCAGCAGCCTTGAGAATTTTTTCCCATGGGATGGAACCTGACCTACCGATTTTCCACCCGTTTGAATCCTTACTTCTTTCCCAAGCTTCATATTCGGGAATAAAGCCCCAGTCCCGAATTTTCAAAGCATAATTTAGGTGTTCCCGACGCATTTTCCGTAAAATTTCTTGGTGATTTGATGATCTAACCAAATTTTTAAGATTTAGGGGATCATTTTGACAGTCATAGAGTTCCTCGACTGGTCGCCTTGGACCAGCAAAATGCAATTGCGCTGGCGTCATTTTACCTGATTTTGCCAGCTTGTAGAATTCATGTCTAATTTCTCCTAAATCAGGCCATGCCGTTGGCTGGTTATAGCCGAGGTGCGGCATGTAATTTCGGATATACAAATATTTTTTATCCCGAACTGAACGAGAAAAGTCACGCACCTCGTCCACTCGATCGCGGTGTCCGTAGACATATGATCTTTTCTCGGGAAGATTCTTACCAAGAAATGGCTTTCCTTGCATATGAGAAGGGATAGGGGTACCGGTGAGGTTAAGAATTGTAGGTCCAAAATCCACAAATGAAACCAATTGGTTGTTGCTTTTACCTTGCTCTGTTTTTGCTAGATGTTTCCATTTTTTAGGAAACCTGACAAGAAGAGGTACATGCATTCCACTGTCAAGAAGGGCGCGTTTGTGACGAGGAATCCCAGAACCGTGATCCGAAAAGAAAAATACAATGGTATTTTCGGCCAAACCGTCATCCTCAAGCTGTCTTAAGATTGCTCCCACCTCCTTATCCATCGCGGTTACACAATCGTAGAAACGAGCCAAGGTTTTTCGCACAATTGAAGTGTCCGGATAATAGGGGGGAAGAGAAATATTCGAAGGGTTATGAATTTCCTGTTTTTCTAACTTTGACTGAACATCGGATTTAAACCTCTCATGCGTCCACACCATGGAGCGACTCTGATGTGAAGTCATCAGATTGAATACCGAAAAAAATGGTATCTTTTCAGTGGTTCTTTTTCTCCAATGAGCAGTCGAAGAGCTTTCATTCCAAGACTTTTCTATAATCTCTCGATAATTACCTGAATTGTAGTCTGTTTTTACATTGTTGGTGGTGTAGTAACCCGCTTTTCTCAGAAGTGAAGGGAATCCATTGAAAACGGATGGAAGCGGAAATCCCGACCTCATGTGTTGAGTTCCCATGCTCGGAGGCAGAGCACCTTGTATTAGGCAAGATCTCGATGGAGAACAAACTGGAGCTGATGCAAATGCATGAGTATATTTAATGCTTTCACGAGCAAGTTTATCGATATTTGGTGTTATTGCATCGGTATCTCCATAGCACCCAAGTACGGGACTCATATCTTCCGCTGTTATCCATAGGATAGAGGGTTTTGGCTCATTTGCTGAAGTTAGGTGGTGGTTGAAAAAACCTAAGAATAAGAAAACCGAATGTAAGGTTGGATGGCGCATGAATTGTTAAGAATGATCTGTGTTGAATGAAAGTTCCTTATAACTCAGAAAAAAGTCCATATTTAAATGCTAACTGATAATGACAATTAAGATTTTTTTACGATTCATAAAAGAAAAAGCATATTTATGCAGCATTCACAATCATGCCTGAAAATTTCTATAATTTTTGAAAAAGTTGGGCAAATTTCATCCGTCTTCCAAAACAAGATGAACGATTAAGAACAAAAATTGAGGATTCTTTTAACAACTACCTGTTTTATTTGAAATCCGTGACCAAAAGTATTCATAATACTGTAGATTTTATGGCATAAAATTACCTAAACATACCTGTATGTTTGTGTTTTAATTTACCAATGCTGACCAAGATTATTTCAACTGACCCTTTTCTTAAATTAGCAGACGAAATTCTGGATAATATTAATGAATTTAGGGACCAATCTTTCAGAAATGGGTTTTTCCTCCTTTATCAAAACTATGGTATGGGGTATTCTTAAAGAATTTGATATGGTGTCTTTTCCCTTAGTAAAATCTCTTGCCAGAATAGGAAGCGAAGCATTTAGGATCATAGGCAAGTAAGGACACCAATCTCTAACTGACTGTTTTCCTGATAGAGAGATGCTGGACATTATGCATATGAGAAGAATAAAGATTTTCTAGATAATTAAGCAGCAAATTACCAAATGCTAGTCAAAGTCTTCCAATTGTTTTTTTTGACTAAAATTTGATATTGCATCCTTTTCTGTTCTCACACCAAGTTTCTGCAATTTTGTTACTTGCCCAATTAGGTTTCCCGGACCTTCTGAAATCTTACGGATGGCTTTTTCATGTGCAGATTTTGCTTTCTGTAAAGAATCACCGATTTCTTCTAGATTTTTTATAAATCCTACAAATTTATCATATAGAAGTCCTGCTCTCTGAGCAATATCGTTGGCATTTTTATTTTGTTTTTCCAATTTCCAAAGGTTGGCAACTGTCTTAATGGTTGCCATTAAAGTGGTCGAAGTAACGAGTACAATTTTTCGGTCAAAAGCATATTGATAAAGACCTCTATCTTCTTTCAGTGCCAATCCGAAAGCAGGCTCGATTGGGATGAATAAAATTACAAAATCTGGACTGTTTACTTGATCAATGGATGAATAGTCCTTTTTTGATAGTTCATCCACATGTTTTTTTACGGAAATTAGATGATCTTTAATCGATTGCCTTTTGGTTTCTTCGTTATCTGAACTAATAAACCTCTCATAAGCGGTCAAAGAGACTTTGGAATCAACAATTATAGATTTATTATCGGGAAGATGAATAATTGCATCAGGTCTCTTCCGGTCAAAACTCTGCTGCATGCTGAATTCCACCCCTTTTTCCAAACCAGAAGCTTCCAGGGTTCGTTCTAAAATAAATTCTCCCCAGTCACCCTGTTTTTTTGCGTCTCCTTTAAGTGCATTTGTTAAGTTGTTAGCTTCTTGACTGAGTTTATCTTGAGTGATCTGAAGGTTTTTGAGGAACTCTTTTAAGGATGCGTGTTGAGTGATGTCTTTTTCATGCATCTCTTCAATTTTCTTTCTGAAGTTTCTTATGTCTTTATCTAGTGGTTCCAATAAAGTTTGAATATTTTCTTTGTTCTTCTCGGTAAACTTATTACTTTTTTGTTCCAATATTTTGTTGGCAAGATTTTCGAATTTTTCGTGCATCAATTTAGCCGCCTGTTCCTGCTCTAACAGCTTGTCCTCAAGTTTTTTGTTCAGTTCTTCGTTTAGGGTGGCTTTTTGCACTCGCTCAGCATCCGATTGGCGAAGTTCTTCCCTCAGTGAGTTTTCCAGTTGTTGGGCACGCTGAATTTCCTCTTTTAGAAGTCTGTTTTCCACGGTGACCGATTCATGAAGTTTGGCCATCCCTCGCTTTTTAAAAAAGTAAACAACAAAGACTGCTAGACCCAAAAGAAAGCCGATCAGACTGTATGCAATCACATCCACTAATCCCTTATCTGATTTGGTGTACTATCTTGTCAAGCTTTGCCCTATTATTTAGGGAGTTATTCTCAATCTTTGAATTCTTGGTAGCTTTGTTGAGAAAAGAAATTGATCAAAGATCTTTTGTTTTTAGAGAATAAGATTGAGTGGATTGTTTTAAGCTCGACTTGATGAGATCTCATTAATCCATTTTCTGTGAGGACCAGACAAAGAGATTTCCCCCATTTTTTTCTCATTTGCCCAGATGTATCCTGAATCCAGCTCACCATTTTGAATCTTATGTTTCGAAACCAAAAGAATTTCTTCCTCGTAGTTGATATTTCCAATCGTTCTTTTTCTTATTCCCAAGCTTAGTATGCTATCCAGATCATAATCGATTGAGGAAGGAAGTTTTGAAGGAAGCTCATAAATACCAAATAGTTTATTTTTTGAACTCAGATCGGTTTTGAGGAGTATATTTCCATCCGATTCGATCCAGTAGCGAGGAATGGATATTTTGCGGTTTTTCTTTTTTTGTATTTTGGGAAAACTTTCGGCGTTACCTGCTTGCCCACTTAGGCAAAAATTTAAAACCGGACAAGTCACACAAAGGGGAGAACGGGGATGGCACACTGTTGCCCCAAGTTCCATCATGGCTTGATTATGATCTCCAGGCCGATTTGCCGAAATGAAATATTGTGCCAATGGCTGCAACTTTTTCTGAGCTGTTGCTCCGTCTTTGAATTCCTCGTCAAAAGCAAAGATTCGAGTTAGCACCCGAACAAGATTACCGTCACAGACGGCAATTGGAGCATCGAAGGCGATACTTGTAACTGCAGCTGCGATATAGGGACCTACTCCGGGAAGATCCATCCATTCCTTTACAGTCTCAGGAGGTGTCTCAAGTGATTTCAAGATTTTGGAAAGTTTTAGTAAATTACGTGCTCGTGAGTAGTATCCTAGTCCTTCCCATGTCTTCAGAACTTCCTCCTCAGATGCATTTGCCAGAGTCTTAAAATCTGGAAATTTTTTAAGCCATTTATCAAAGTATGGAATTACCGTTGATACTCTGGTTTGCTGAAGCATAAATTCCGATAAGACAGTCTTGTAAAGAGAAGAGTTTTTGCGCCAAGGGAGATCCCTTTTGTTGTTATCATACCAATCGAGCATGATCTTTCGAAATAGAAGGAGTTGGTTGATATCCTTGAGAAAATCATTTGGATATGAATTTTTCATGCTTGGCAGTTGCGTTTTCCTCATCTCTTTCTCATGGATAATTTGATGATGGCAAGTTTGGCTACAAATAAATGTGAGGGTGGAGCAAAGAAAAAAAACATGTACAACCTGAAATTAACCTCCGAACAGGTTGATAAATTAGGCGATGTGCTAACTGCACGAGGCTGGCCAACGAGGAATGTACAGTATGCACGGCATGCATTTGATGGTGATTCGGTAAAGGTGGTCGCCTATGAGAGCGGCAAATTGGTGATACAGGGCAAAGGTACGGAGGATTTTGTGACTAATATTCTGGAGCCTGAAGTTACAGGTGAGTTTCTTTTAGGGTATGAGGAAGTGAACCATCCAGAATGGTTTGAGCCTCATGCAGGACTAGATGAGAGCGGTAAGGGTGATTTGTTTGGTCCAGTGGTTTCGGCTTGCGTTATAGCGGATGGAGACATGGTTAGGTCGTGGATGAACCGGGGTATTCGGGATAGCAAGACAATTACAGATGGAGCAATCATGAAAATGGCAAAGTCAATCGCTTCGACCAAAGGAGTGGTAATCAAGACTGCATTTACGGGTATGGCAAAATACAATGAACTTTATCTGAAATTCGGTGAAAATCTGAATAAGTTGCTGGCATGGCTTCATGGGAAGGCACTAAATGATGCCCTCTCTCTGCGCAAACCAAAATGGGGACTCCTTGATCAGTTCTCGAAACAGCCCCTCGTTCAAAAATATGTTCAGGGAACGGATTTTGATCTGCAAATGAGGACTAAGGCGGAGGAAGATCCAGTGGTGGCAGCAGCTTCAATCATTGCACGAGCAACATGGCTTCAGCAGATGAAAAAACTTGAGGAAATGGCAGGTTGCAAAATACCCAAGGGTTCTGGGTTGCAGGCTAAGGAAAAAGCAAAGGAGATTTTCCTAAAAGTTGGGGAATCCAAAATGAAGGATTTTTGCAAGATGCACTTCAAGACAGCTTATGAGGCTATGGGGAAGCCTGCTCCAGCGAAGAAAGCATGGAATCCGAAGTGGAATCAGTAGGATTTTTGTAAAATGCCCAATCCTAGGTGGACTCATGATCGAAAATTGTCCAAGGAGTGCCTTGGTATTGTAGGAGTTGACGAGGCGGGAAGGGGATGCCTGGCGGGCCCCGTTTTGGCGGGAGCAGTGATTATCCCAACTGCTTTTTTTAGGGAAACTAGAAATCGAAAAGCCACTGCGGAGATAAATGATTCCAAGCAATTTGACGAACCAAAGAGGGAGGACCTTTACCGATTGGTTATGGAACTGGCAGAAGAAAAAAAAATATTTACGGGCATTGGTCGGGCGAGCGTAGAGGAAATCGAGAAGCAAAATATTGTGGGGGCAACCTGTATGGCTATGAAACGGGCTATGTATGATGCTTCTGAATCGAGTGTCAAATTGTGGAAACCAAATGAAAAATCAACTCATACTTTATTTCAACCAAGGCTTGAAAACAAAAATCGATGGGCAGTTCTTGTCGATGGCAAACCAATGAAAAAATTACCGTATGAGCATAGTGGATTGGTAAAGGGCGATACGAAATCTCTAGCGATTGCCATGGCATCGATGTTGGCCAAGGTCACACGAGACCGATACATGCGAAAATTACACAAGAAATTTCCTGAATTTGGATTCGATTCCAACAAGGGTTACGGTGCTCAAGTCCATTTGAAAGCACTGCATAACCATGGACCAACCGAGCATCATCGGCCACGCTTCCTTCGAAATATTCTTCCAACGCATCATACGGAATCTGCTAATTCTGACGAAGTGGAACAAAGCCAATTGAGTTTATTCTGAATACTGTTTAGCATAGCCATGTTATGATTTTGCTAGGAGTAAACGTAGACCATGTGGCGACCATTCGTCAGGCAAGATATCGTGATGAAACCAGCAACCACGGAGGCTTTATCGAACCTGATCCGGCTAGCCTTGCGTGGTTAGCGGAAGAGGCTGGTGCAGACGGGATAACTATGCATATTCGGGAAGATCGTAGGCACGTTCAATTGGAAGATGTGCAGAGATATCAGGAAAAGATGAAAACTCGCCTCAACCTTGAGGTTTCATTGGCTACAGAAATGGTGGAGTTGGCTTTGTCCTTGAAGCCGGAAAGTGTGTGCCTTGTGCCAGAAAATCGTAAGGAGGTAACTACTGAGGGAGGACTTGACATTATCTCGAATATGGAAAGATCTCGTGATGCGGTGAGAGCTTTCACCAATGCTGGCATTCCCACAAGTATGTTCATTGATCCAGATAAAAAGCAGTTGGAGGCATCTGCAGAAATTGGTTCACCATGGGTGGAATTGCATACAGGAAGTTTTGCCAGGGCATGGTACGATGAGAAAAGGCGCGAGGAGGAACTGAATACATTGAAGGAAGGAATGAATTTTGGACTCTCTTTAGGCCTTCGTATCAATGCGGGCCATGGGATAAATTACCATAATGTGACAGGTGCTAAGGAATTGAATCAAGTTTATGAATTCAATATCGGACACAGCATAATTTCCCGATCCGTTACTTACGGACTTACGGAAGCGGTAAAGACTATGCGAAGATTGTTGAACGATTAAATGAACCCTCCTCAAATTCCACAGGGTACCAATGTTGTAGGGGTAGGAATCGATCAGATCGAAGTTTTACGCATAAGAGAGTCTTTGGAGAAGTATGGTGATCATTTTTTGAAAAAAATTTTTTCGGAAAGTGAACAGAAATATTGCATGGATAAGGCGGACCCATCCGTCTGTCTGGCTGCCAGATTTGCAGCAAAAGAGGCAACTGCGAAGGCATTGGGAACTGGTTTTGGAGCTGAATTTGGGTGGTTGGACTCAGAGGTTTGCAATGGAGAATTGGGACAGCCAAGCCTTTCATTCAATAAAAAGGGAAAAGATTTGCTGCAAAGCAAGGGAGCAAACAAAGCTCTGATAAGTTTGACCCATTTGGAGTCAGTGGCAAGTGCAGTTGTTATTTTAGTTTCAGAATGAGTGTGATGCACACAGATCCTGTTCTCTCATGCGAGGAAAGTCTTGAATTTGAAAAGAAATATTTCAAAGGGGATGGGGAACTCGAGTGGCAGTCAATGAACAAGGCGGGTCAAGGGGTAGGGGATGCTCTATTGAGAGATATGCGAGAATTACGCACCATTCCCCATCGTCCAAGACTTTTGGTGCTCGTGGGTAAAGGACACAACGGAGGAGATTCAATAGTTGCGACGAAGCGGTTTCTTCGAACAATTCCAACTGCTCGTGCGGTAATCCTTCCTCTGGAAACATGGGAGAAATGTCGATCACTGACTCAACGAGCATGGGATGAGTTAAGGGAACTGGCTGGTAAAAGAATTGAAGTGATCGATCCATCATCTAATCTTTTGAAGGAGCTGGAGGAAAAGGTAAAAGACCGTGGATTTGATGCTCTGATTGATGGTTTGCTTGGAATGCAGGCTCAGTTGCCATTGAGGGATCCAATCCCTGATATCATCAAATGGGTTAATCATTCGGAAAAGATAGCTGTTCGAGCATCCGTTGACATGCCAACAGGAGTGACTGGAGAAGGATTTGAGAATCCTTTGCGTGCAGATTTCACGTATTGTACGGGGATAGTTAAGGCACCAGTTCTTGATTCTTTACATGCTGAATTCGTAGGTCGATTGCGGTACTTAAATTTAGACTTTTTTACGCATGATAGAATGCAGGAAAAGAAATTGCGGGTTTTACATCCCAATGCGCTTCGAAAATTGAGGAAATTACGCCCGGTTGTAGGAGACAAAAAATCCCATGGTCATCTTTTCCTCCTTGCTGGGTCCCGAGAGTTGGGTGGTGCCGCAATGATGGCTGCCGAAGGCGCCCTGAAAGCGGGAGCCGGACTTTTGACAGTGGGTATTCCAGAATCATTGCATGCTTCTTTTGTTGCAAAGTTACCTGAAGCGATGTGGGTACCTTTACCTGAGACTCCAGATGGAGGATTGGCTTTGGAAGGGCTTGGTACAATTCGTAAGTATCTAGACCGAGCTACCGCATTGGCGTCAGGGCCTGGGCTTGGTGCAAACAGAGAGACTCATTCCTTGGTCCGAGAGGTATGTAATTTATTTGCAGGCCCGATTCTATTGGATGCAGATGCGATTCGACCCGAAATTTTAGAAAAACTGAATCAAATAACTGATAGGTTGGTGATCACACCTCACCCCGGTGAATTCATTCGATTGGCTGGAAAGACCGGACCCGAAGAATGGATGAGAGAGAATTCGTGCACTTTGGTCTTGAAAGGAGCTCATACGGAAATTCTCTCTCCTGAAGTCCATCTGTTTTGCCTTGGGGGAAGTTCAATTCTCGCACGAGGTGGAAGTGGAGACCTTTTGACTGGAATTATTGGAGCTTTGCTTGCAAAAGGAACCTTCTGTGCATGTGAAAGCGCTACACTAGCTGTCCAGTGGCATGGAAGAGCTGCCGAGGCTCTTGCCCGTCAACATGGTCAGGAGTCGATTCGTACAACTGAAATTTTAACGTATTTATCTTTTGCTCTACGTAATGACTTCTGAAAATCAAAAATCTCCCACCTTGTTGGTTCTTGCCGCTGGGCTAGGTACGCGATACGGAGGACTAAAACAATTGGAGCAGATCGGTCCTCACGGTGAAACCCTGATGGACTATTCAATTTACGATGCCAAGCAGGCTGGTTTCACTCGTGTCGTATTTCTGATCCGTCAAGAGATGCGTGAACAGTTTGAGCAACAAGTTGGTTGCAAGTACCGAGGGATTTTGGAAATTGATTATGCCTATCAGGATAAAAAAGATTTACCTTTGAATTTTAGATGCCCATCAGAACGTGAGCGACCTTGGGGAACAGGTCATGCAGTCTGGGCTGCCAGAGATACTCTCAAAGGTTCTTCTTTTGCTGTAATCAATGCGGATGATTATTACGGTGCGGAAACTTTTGAAGCTCTGATCAAATCTTTTCAAGCGGACCAGCTTGGTGCAAAGAATCTTTTTTCCATGATAGGATTTCGTTTGTCTGAGACCCTATCCGATCATGGAGTTGTTTCCCGTGGGATTTGTCGTGAATCAGAAGGGTATTTGGAATCGGTTCAGGAGTGGACAAAGATTGGAGGAAAACCTTTGATCGGATTGAACTCCAAGGGATTAGAAGGGAAGTTGAATGGTTCTGAAATTGTGTCAATGAATGTTTGGGGGTTTCCTTTTTCAGTCATAGATTTGCTGGAGAGGGAATTGACCAATTTTCTTGCTGATTTGAAGGAATCCGATTTGACTTCTGAATTTTATTTGCCAGCAGCAATCGATGCAGGAATAAAGTCAGGAAAAGTCAGGGTTAGAGTTTTCCCCGCTTCTTGTCTATGGATGGGAGTGACTTATCAGGCAGATAAGGCAAATGTGGTTGATAAAGTGAATGAAATGGTTGGATCAGGTCGATATCCAAGTCCTCTTTTCTAAATTTAAAATTCAGGAGTTAGCTCAAATTTTTCGCCCGCCTTAATTTCATATTTGCCTCCCTTATCTGGATCCTCGTCATTTCGGTATATCTGAATGGTCAAAGGTGAATTCTTTCGTGGAGGTGACCATGCCCACTTTCCAATTTCGATAAAATTCATGGACACTCCTTCGTCCCATGAGAGCCCGGGACCTTCACCCCTGACAAAAGGTTTGTTACCAATACCTATCATTACATTTGCAATGACTGAAGTCATTCCTGTGTTCGTGGGGTTTTTCTTTTCTTTGTTTTCCTTATTAGGAATTTCTTTATCTGTTTGTTTTTCTGAAAGGAGAGCGTCAACTTTACGAATTGTTTCTTCCGGATCAGGTAGATCCAAGTCAAGTTCCTCGGATTTCAATGTTACTTCTTGTTCCAAACTTTCTTCATTCACTGTAGTCTCCTCTAAAGGTGGCTCAAGATCTTCTAAAATATCATTTGGTTCTTTCTCTGCAGAGGGACTCAAGGAATCATTCTCATTATCTTCCACTATCACTCCTTGAGTTTCATTGGAATCTATGGCAACAAATTCATCCGCGGGATCTATACTTTCTGAAACTAGAGATTCTTCCTGATCAATATCACTGAGTAAGAGTTCTCCGTCCTCTTCGATTTCTCCCTTACTCTGATCAACCACATCAGGAGAGAAGGCATCTTCATGTAAAATTCCCTTAATTTCAATTTCCTCTGGTTCCTTTCTTTCATCCGGATTTGGATTCTCAGATTCTAAAACATCTGAAGCTTGCTCTCTCTGAATCTTGTCGGGTTGTAATTCAGGAAATTCAGTCGGAATCTTTTCGATTAAATCGAGAATCATTTCTGTTTTTTGGGCCAAGTTTTGTACCTTTTTTTCCAGATTGGATAACGATTCGATGCTCTTAACAATGGCTGGATCGGTATCATTGGGAATGGGTTCCTGCACCGCTAGTTCCTCCAAACGGGCGAGCTTAAGCTCAATTTCATGCTGTATTTTCTTTAATTCATTTGAAATCTCTTCTGAAGGATTAATTTCATTTACAGACTCCGAAACAATTTTATCCACCAATGTGGGAACCTTATCGATTCTTACGGCGAGTGATTCAAGATCGTTTCTTACTTCCTTTAAATCAAAATAAACTTTGCGAAATATTTCGTCATCCTTGCGGTTCGACTTATGCAAATAGAGTTGCAGTGATCGCTCCAGAAGGAAGGGCAGAAAAATAAGTAAGGAACCAGTGCCCGAAGCAAGTATGCAAACCAAAAGTTGCCAGACTTCTAGAGTTCCATTTGTATGAAAATGAAAGTATGCAAAACCGATTGCTCCCGAAAAAATGAAAAGTGCAGAAAAGAAGAATGGCCATTTCGGCAATCCTTCCTCAATTTCGTCTCTATCTTCAAAATCCATCACAAACAGTTCTTCCGCCAAGATTTTAATGATCAATTTTCATTAAAGAACCAAGCGAAAAATGTATTTGCTGATCTTACTTTTCCTTCAGGCGATCAGGAAAACCAACCTTTCGATACACTTTTGAAAGTATTTTATATGCACGGTTTTGAGCCGCTTTTGCACCCTCGGCCAAAACGGACTGCAAGTAAGATTTATCTTTAATCAACTCTTGGTATTTTAAGCGTACTGGACTAAGGGATTCTAAGATCAGTTCTGTTAGCTCAGATTTAAGTTGGCCGTATCCTTTGCCTGAAAAGTGCTCTTCGAGCTCGGGTATTGATTTCCTAGACAAGGCTGAGTGAATACATAGGAGATTGGATACCCCTGGTTTTTCAGGTATGGACAAAATTTCTGACCCGGAATCCGTAACTGCCGATGCAATCTTTTTTCTAATTTGATCCGGCTCGTCGAGAATGAAAATAGTCGACTTGTCGTTTTCGTCAGATTTGGACATTTTACGTGACGGATCAGACAAGGACATTATCTTTGCCCCAGTTTTTGGAACAAAGGCCTGGGGAATTGTAAAAGTTTCGGAATATTGATTGTTAAATCGCTGTGCCAAGTCTCGGCATAGTTCCAAGTGCTGTCTTTGATCCTCACCTACTGGAACCAGATCGGCATTATAAAGCAATATATCGGCAGCCATAAGTACTGGATAGCAGAGCAAGCCTGCATTAATCGAAGCTTGTGCCCTCGCTCCCTGATGCTCGAATTTTATATCACTACCCTTCAGGTTTTCAGTTGGTTTGAAGCCCAGCTTCGCAGCTTTGTCCTTAAATTGTGTCATTCGCTGAAGCTCACCAATTGGAGTTATGCATGTGAGAACCCAAGCAAGTTCGGTATGCCCAATTACATGGGATTGAACAAACTGGTGACACTTTTGAGGGTCCAAACCACAGGCAATGTATTGTGCCACACAGTCAAAAACATTTTTGCGGATGGTAGCTGGCTCAGAGGGAGTGGTTATGGCATGCAGGTCAACTATACCAAAATAGCATTCTTGTTTTTCCAACATTTCCGACCAGTTTCGAATAGCACCCAAATAGTTACCAATGGTAAGTCTACCTGTTGGTTGGGCACAAGTTAAAATAACTGGTTTTGGTTTGCCTGAATTGTTTTTTTCCATCAAGGTAAAGTTGTAAGATTATATCTTATCCTAGATATTGATATGCCACGATCAAAAACTTATCCCAAAAAATGACTGCCGAATCAAATTCTTCGGTCGAAGATGACCTAAAGGAACTACTGAAAAGGTGTCCGCCTGGAACCTATGAGTCGGCTCTTCTTTTCCGCAAAAACAAAGACATAAATCAGGTAGAAAAGATAGTGCTAGGCATAATTGACAGGCATTTGGAACCTGATCAGCGAGAAATTCTTTCCAAAAGCGACGACACTTTGAGAATGTACGAGGACTTAGGAATGGATTCTCTTACGATGCTGGAAATCGTAATGCTCGTAGAACAAACTTTGGAAGTGAGCATTGATAACGAGGAGTTGAGGGATCTTAGAACCATTGGTGACGTGAAGGCTTATTTGAACGCGAAAGCTAAGGGCGAGGAGCCTCCCAAACGCTCCAAAACTTTTAGAATAGAGGAGATCGCCTCTTTGATGCCTCATCGAGAACCCTTTTTGTTTCTTGAATCAGTTTCAATCAATGAAGATAAAGCGACCTCGGTCTACAAGATATCAGGTAACGAGTATTTCTTAGAAGGACACTTTAAGGAGAATCCCGTTTTTCCTGCTTCCATCATGATCGAAGCTCTTGGGCAGTTATGTGTATTTTATCTGCTAAAGGCCGAACATCCATCTCTTTCGGAAAAAGTGGATCCCAACACCATATTTTTTACCTCATGTGATGGGGTGAAATGCAGAAGGATATGTAAGCCGGGAGATACTCTTGAGATGCAAATAAAAGTAAATAGAGTTCGGCACCCACTGGCCAGTTTTCAAGGTGAAATAACCGTTGAGAACCAAAAAACTGCAACAGCCGAGGAAATCAAACTAGCCTTCGATTACTTTCCAGTGATTGACGGGGAAAGCTCTATTACCGAAGAGCGGGTTGGTTCATCTAATGGTAATGGAACTCATTCCGGCAAAGATGCTTTGGGGGAAAACAAAGGTCTGAGCTCTAGATTAGTCGATTATTCAGACAAAAGCTGATTGCAAGTCTTATTTTATTGGGAAGATTTCGATTTTGCCAAAGATAGCATTCTTTTACGCCACCTTCCCAAGACCAACTGAAACTTTTGTCAGAAGGGAACTTCGAGCTCTTCGCAGTGCAGGTTTATTTCCCCATGTATATTCCCTGTGGAAAGGAAATCCTGAATGGGAAGGAATTAAAATAAACCGATTCAGAATCTTGAAGTTATGGAGCTTGCCATTTTGGATTCCATATTGGGCATGGAAAAGACCAACTGCTTTTCGTGAGGTGCTTACAGCCATGTGGAGTCGCCCTTGTCCAAATCTTCAAAATTGGAATGAAACTTTTTTGGGCTTGGGTTTTGCATTGGTGGAAGCAAAGACAATCAAATCCCAAAACTTTGATTTGTTTCACGGAGTGTGGGCAACCATGCCTACAACAGCTGCTTTTTCATTAAGTAAATTGTTGAATAAGCCTTTCAGCATGGAAGCACATGCTTACGATCTCTTCCGCAAGGGGGGGGATTGGATCTTAAAGGAAAAACTCTTTTATGCCTCTATGATTAGAACTTCGTCCAATTCATCAGCAAAAAGACTTTTTGATCTTCAAAAAGATGATGACAGGGTGAAGGAAATCCGTAGAGGACTTTCCGTATTCCCTGTAAGAAAATCCTTCGAATTGGTAAAGCACGGTGAGCTTCAAATGATCAGTGTTGGCAGGTTGGTGGAAAAAAAAGGATATTTCCAATTACTCAATATTTTAAATCTTTTTCATCGAACAAATAGGTTTAACTTTAAGATGAGAATTGTTGGAGGCGGACCACTTTACCGAAGTTTGCAAAAGGAAATTGATCGTCTTGGTCTTTCAGGAAATGTAATTCTTACAGGTTCGAAGACAGAGGAAAAGGTGCGTGACCTTCTTCTTGAAACAGACATCATGCTATTTACTGGAATCATTGCTCAAAACGGAGATCGGGATGGAATTCCAAATGTAATACCTGAGGCCATGTCTGCAGGCTGTCTCATTTTGGCCTCCTGTTTTGCTGGAGCATCTGAAGCGTTTGTCGATGGGGTTTCTGGATTTAGTTTTAATCCATTTTCACCAGCCGAATGGGTAGAGTGCATGAATGATTTTGCTACTAACCCAGAGAAATACTTAAAGATTAGAAAAACTGCACAGATCGATGCTGGTGAATATTTTAATATTAATCAGACTGCCATGAAGATGATTGGTGTGTTTAAGGGAATCGCAAATAAGAGCAAATGAGTGTACGTGTCAGCTTCATTATATCTGTTTTCGAGCAACTTAATTATACAAAAAGATGTTTGAGTTCTTTGAAGCGAACTCTCGATGGTAAGGTTGAATATGAGGTTTTGATGGTGGATGATGCCAGTGAAGATAATAGTGCAGAATTTCTTCGTTCACTAGAAGCTCCCTTCCAAGTTTTTTTTAACTCTGAAAGAAAAGGTTTTGCCAAGAACAACAATTTAGCCGCTTCCAAGGCAAGAGGTGAGTTTTTATGCCTCTTGAACAACGATGTTTTTGTCGAAGGCGACTGGCTGTTTCCTATGATCAAAGTTTTTGAGGAAAAGGAAGATGCCGGAGTGATTGGCAATGTTCAACTTCTCGCTGAATCCAGAAAATATGATCATATGGGTATGGTTTTTGGACCGCAGGGTAATCCAAGGCATTATGGGCAATGGTTTAAGCAAAGAGACTTTTGCGGCGAAACCAAAAGATGGAGTGCAGTCACTGCGGCTTGTTGTCTGGTAAGGAGAAATGATTTTCTGAAGCTAGGTGGATTTGATGAGATTTTCATAAACGGTTGTGAAGATGTTGATTTATGCCTGCGTTATAATCGTAATGGCTTTTCTAATTATGTTGTACATGACAGTGTGGTTTTGCATGTGAAAGGGGCTTCTGCGGGTAGAAAGAGATATAATGACCGCAACTCACAAATACTTCTTGAAAGATGGGGAGAGGAAATAAGACGAATTGAATCCGTTAACGATCAGGTATTACATGCCAAAAATTATATCTTTCGTGGTTTTTTTAGACCTTTTTCCATCAACCTGTGGAAGTGGTTGGAAGCAATTCTGATTTATTTTCGCATTAAGCGATTATAAATATTAGATTTTTGACTTTGCAAAGTGCAATGCTTCCTCAATCCGGTCAAGATCTTCATTTGTATGAGATGCTGATATTGCCGTGCGTATAAGATCCTTTCCGGGAGGCACTCCTGGAGCAATTGAAATAATCGTATAAATTCCTTTTTCTAAAAGGGCTTTCCAAAAATAATATACTTTTTCCTTTTCCCCGAGAACGATTGGAACTGCGGGAGTTTCACTTTCCCAGGTGTCTAGTTTCAAGTCAGAAAGAATGGAACGATAACGTTTGAGGTTACTAAACAACCTTTCCCGATGTTCAGGCTCTTCTTGCATTACCCGGAGGGCTGCACTTGCAGATGCACAGGATGCGGGTGATAGTGCAGCAGAAAAAATTGTCTGTTTTGAATGACTACGCATGTAGTCGATAGCATCTTGATCCGCAGCGACAAAGCCTCCAGAGCCAGCAAGAGATTTAGAAAAGCTTGAACAAATCACATCCACTTCATTGGTAAGCCCAAACTGATCACATACACCGCGACCTTGGTTTCCCAGAACTCCAAAACCATGAGCATCGTCTAGAATCACGAAAGCCTTGAATTCTTTAGCCAATTTCATGAACTCTGGGAGTTTTGCAATATGTCCTTCCATTGAATAAACCCCTTCAAGCACAAAGATTTTGGCAGAATCCACATTTTCGAATTCCACCAACTCTCTCAGGTGAGCGGGGTGATTATGCGAAAATCTTTCGCATCGCGCACCACTTAGTTTAATACCGCTCCATAAAGAGGAGTGGAGGTTTTTATCTGCGAAGAGTATGTCTTTGCGATCGGCAAATCCTGTGACGGCAGAAGCACAGGCAAGATATCCAGCAGAAAAAACATGCGAGGCTTCCTTTCCTACAAAGGCAGCAATTTCCTCTTCTAATTCACGGTGAAAGCTTCTTCCTCCGTTGGCTAGACGAGCTCCAGTTGTACTTGTACCCCATTTCTCAATGGCTTTTGTTCCTGCTTCCTTGACTTTGGGGTGGTGTGTCAGTCCCAAATAATCGTTGCTTGAAAGCATAATGAACTCCTCACCGTCTTTCCATACTCGCGTGCCTTCCTGTTTTTCAAAAATATGATAGTAGGTATCGTATTTTAATCGCAGGCGGGTGGCATCATCAGATTTTATTCTTGAATGAATGGGCGTTTTTGACCGTTGAAGGAAAGAAAGTGCCATGTATCGCCTAAACTACCTGAGTATTATTATTCATGAAAGAAAAAAGCCTCTCTTTCGATGAAAGAGAGGCTTGGAAAGGAAAATCACTTCTGCATTCTACTCGGTTCGCTTGATGACATGGAAACCAAAACCAGTTTCGACTACCTCTGAAACGGCATCAATTTCGAGAGCAAATGCTGCTTCTGAAAATGGCTTGGCCATTACTTCAAATTTGAATTTTCCGAGATCACCTCCCTTGGAACTACTCGGTCCATCGGAGTGTTCTTTTGCCATTTTCGCAAAATTCTCACCATCATCTATAATAAGCTTACGAATTCTTTCTGCCTCTGCTTTTGCTTCCTCTTTGGAACGGGAGATTCCGGCATCTGCACGATCTGCTCCTTTATAAGAAATAAGAATATGAGATGCCTGCACTTCTTCAGGCTTTTCCTCTGCTTCTTTTTCCTTGGCTTTTACGAAATCTGACCTGTCCAAACGGATTTTTTCATAAACGTCATTGGAAATAACGTAGTACCAACCCGCTAGGTTTTCATTAAGCTCGCGTACTCTGGTTTGGGCTTTTGTCACCTTTTCCTGGAATTCCTGTTGTTTCTGAGCATTGGAGGCTTCGATGCGAGCAATCTCAGCATCACGATCCGCTTTTTCTTTGGCAAAACTGTCTAATGTATCGTCGGAAGATTGTGAAGAGTTGGAATCTATCGAAGTTTCCTTAGAGGGAGGGGGAGGAGGTGTCAAACTTGGTGGGGGTGAAGGGGGTGTGAAATTAGGTGGGGGACCTGGAGGAGCATTTGTAACGGATGGTTCGCCCACTTCACCTTTTCCTCCAGTGTCTCCTTTAGATCCGTTGGTGTCTGAGTTTTCAAGTATACTGGGATCATTCTTGGGTTGCTCAAGAGGTTCAGGAACCAACTCGAGCACGGGTTGTTCAAGCAGGTTAGGATTTACCCTTGCAAAAGCGTAGATGTAACGACTATCACCAGTGGAATTTTCATCATCTTCGGGTCCGCGGTAGGTTTCTCCAAATCGCAAAACATACTCAACTCCGTCCTTCATTCCCACGAGGACTTCTCCTTTTTGAGAAACCACTTTTAATTTTGGTTTGCCATTGGGGTAGGAAAGAGGTTTTCCATCCTTACCAAGCTCATTGACAGGGCGAAAGCCTTTTTGAATCAGGGAATTTGCACTGCTTTGCAATTGTTGAACATTATTGGCATCGACAAATTCACTACCTTTGCGAAGGCTTGAAATGA
>NZKO01000126.1 GCA_002692535.1 Opitutia bacterium | reverse complement strand
TCACGGATAGCGGAAAGGTAACATTGACCCACGATGCAATGGTATTTTCAAGCTCAGGCATTTCCCCCACTGAGCTCTTTCCGAATTCTTCCATGGGCACCCCCGCCAAGCGGGAGTCCAGTTCTTCCTCCACCAGTTCGAAAATGATTTTGCTGGGTTCGTCTTCCAAAAGAACATCATTGCGGATGGAATATACGATTTCGCGCTGACGGTTAAGTACATCATCATACTGAAGTAGCCGCTTTCGTATTGAGTAATTCTGCTGTTCCACCTTTTTCTGGGCATTTTGTATCGACCAGTCCAAGGTACCGTGCTCCAACATATCATCGTCACCGAATGATTTATCCAACATCTTGGCAAGAGCCCCTTGATTGGCAAAAAGACGCATCAAATCATCTTCAAGAGACACATAAAATCGAGAGCCACCCGGATCACCCTGTCTAGCACATCGTCCACGTAACTGCCGGTCAATTCTTCTGGATTCATGCCTCTCCGTGCCTAACACAAGAAGGCCGCCAAGCTCCTTCACACCTTCACCCAGTTTGATATCCGTACCTCGCCCTGCCATGTTTGTAGCGATCGTGACGGCTCCCTTTTGCCCAGCCTGGGCAACGATTTCTGCCTCCCGCTCATGTAATTTTGCATTAAGGACAGTGTGACGAATGTTTGCACGCTTGAGCATCCGGCTGAAGACCTCCGATGATTCCACCGATGCGGTTCCAATCAAAACGGGTTGTCCCTTCTTGTTTGCCTCAACCAAGTCTTCCAATACCCGGTTAAATTTTTGCCTTCTACCCTTGAACATCAAATCGTTAAGGTCGACTCGGATACAGGGACGGTGGGTAGGAATGACCATCACTCCCAACCGATATATGTCATGGAATTCACCAGCCTCGGTCTCAGCTGTGCCAGTCATTCCAGCCAATTTGTCGTACATCCGGAAATAATTTTGAATAGTGATTGTGGCGTAAGTTTTGGTCTCCTTCTCGATCTGTACGTTTTCTTTGGCCTCCACTGCCTGATGCAGACCATTGCTCCAGCGTCGACCCGGCATCAGACGCCCGGTATTTTCATCCACAATCATTACCTTTCCACCCTGTACCACGTATTGCTTGTCCTTTTCATAAAGACCGTAGGCCTTTAAAAGCTGTGAAATGGTGTGAATTCTTTCGCTTCTTATCTGAAAGTCACGCTCGGCATCTTCCCGTGCCCTTCTTTTATCATCATCTGAAAGATCTTTCTTTCGGTCAATTTCCACATACAGGGTGGCCAGATCAGGAATCACAAACCCATCAGGATCACTTGGACTAATTAGTGTCCTACCCTTTTCGGTAAGATCGGACTGCTGATTCTTTTCATCAATAACATAGAGGAGTTCCTCCTTCAGGTTATGAGCTCGCTCCTTGTTGTAATCAGAATTCATATCGAGATCGAATTTCTCAAAACGCTTGCGGATTGCTGCATCCTCCATCATCCGCATAAATTGACGGTGTGTGGGCATGCCCTTTTTCACCTGAAAAAGTTTGGCCGTTGCCTCATCTGCGGCATCGTCATCCAAATCCTCTTTGGAAAGTGCACGCTTTGCCTCTTCCGCCAACTGGTTGCACTGCTTAAGTTGCCCGTCGAAAAGTTTGGTGACCAGCGGCTTCATTTCCATAAAGGGGAGTGGGTGGTCCTCGCGCATAGGACCGGAGATTATCAGAGGCGTGCGGGCCTCATCGACCAGAATGGAATCGGCTTCATCAATGATACAGAAATAATGATCCTTCTGCACCTGGTCTTCCTTACAGGTTGCCATACCATTGTCCCTAAGGTAATCGAATCCAAACTCCGATGCCGTTCCGTAAGTGATATTCTTTTTATACATCTCACGTCGTTCGGCAGAGGGCATACTGTTTTGTATACAACCTACCGTGAGCCCCAAAAATTCAAAAAGGGCCCCCATCCAATGGGAGTCCCTTCGGGCAAGGTAATCATTAACTGTCACCAACTGGCAATTTTTCCCACTCAGGGCATTCAAATACAAAGGGCAGGTCGAGACCAAAGTTTTACCCTCACCCGTTGCCATTTCAGCAATATGCCTTTCATGCAATGCAATGCCACCAATCAACTGTACATCGTAGTGAATCATTTGCCATTCGATGGGGTGTTCACATACCGAAATCGTTTGCCCACACATTCTTCGGGCGGCATTTTTTACTGTGGCAAACGCTTCAGGCAAAATATCTTCCAGAGTCTCGCCCTTTTGCACACGATCCATAAACTCTCCAGTCTTTGCCTTCAATTGCTCAGTAGTCAGGGATTGATATTCCTTTTCAATTTTATTGATCCGATTAACCAGTGGAGCACACTTTTTTAAAAACTTTTTGTGATGCCTTCCCTTGAGCGACTTTAAAATTGACTGTATGGGACTGAAAAAACTCATAAAACGATAATTATCTAAGATTGGATGATATCACGAAAGTAGGGAATGGTTCGATCCAGTCCCTCAGTTAATTGAACCTTCGGCTCCCAATCCATCAGTTTCCGAGCCAAACCAATATCTGGCTTTCTTTGGGTTGGGTCATCCGCGGGCAAAGACTCTTCAACAATTTTGGAACCGGTATCCACTTTTTGAAGCACCGCTTCAGCAAGTTGTCTAATGGTAAATTCATTTGGGTTTCCCAAATTCACCGGGCCTACCGATTCATCTTGTTCCATGATCCCCATCATCCCATCAATCATATCATCCACATAACAGAAAGAACGAGTTTGGGAACCGTCTCCATAAAGGGTCAAGTTTTCACCCTTGATTGCCTGTACAATAAAATTGGAAACCACCCGACCATCATCCGGCGTCATCTGCGGACCATAAGTGTTAAAAATACGAATCACCCGAATATCCACTTGATTCTCTCGATAATAGTCAAAGAAAAGAGTCTCCGCACAACGCTTACCTTCGTCATAGCAAGAGCGTAAACCAATCGGATTAACGTTTCCGCGGTAAGATTCAGGCTGAGGATGAACCTCCGGATCACCATAAATTTCGGAGGTGGATGCCTGCAAAATTGTTGCCCCTACCCGCTTGGCCAGACCAAGACAATTGATTGCACCCATAACCGATGTCTTTACCGTCTTGATTGGGTTGTACTGGTAATGAATCGGTGATGCCGGACAAGCAAGATTGTATATGCGGTTGACTTCGACCTTGAAAGGATCCACCACATCATGCCTCAAGATTTCGAAATTTCTGTAATCGAGCAAATGGGAAACATTACTTCTCCGCCCGGTAAAGAAATTATCCAGACAGATCACCTCCTCGCCTTGCTTTACAAGACGCTCGCATAAATGACTACCGAGAAACCCGGCACCTCCTGTGACTAATGTTGGCATAAATTCAAAAAGAGTATCCTATCATGAACTACGATTTTGAAAACCCTCTTTTACGCTTTCCTCAAATCGGGTTCAGGCTACGCAAAATTTTCATCAACGCCTGTGTTCCGTCCTTTTCAAAATCATAAGCCTCAGTCATTGAGTATAATTTTTTTGCCAAAGTGAGTCCCTCTAGCTCCAAACCCATCCTTTCAGAGTCCTCGATCGCAATTCTCATATCTTTTAGAAAATGTTTGATGTAGAAGCCAGGTTTCCAATCTCCCTTGAGAATTCGGGGTCCCAATTGATTAATCGACCAGCAACCGGCCGCACCTTTTCCAATCAAATCGATCACTTTGGAAACTTCCATTCCCGCACGCTCGGCATAAATCATCGATTCCACCAACCCCACCATGGTCGAAGCGATCAGTATCTGGTTTGACATCTTCACCCGTTGCCCGGAACCAGGTCCGCCAAAATACCTAATCTTATCTCCGAGCTTTTGCAATATGGGTTCCGCCCTTTCAAATGCCTTCTCCTCGCCTCCGCACATAATCGCAAGCGTTCCGTCCCTCGCTCCAACATCTCCCCCACTTACCGGGGCATCAAGCGAAAGAACATTCATTCCTGAGGCAACCTCTGCTATCCTTTCTGCCAATTCGGGACTCGATGTGGTAAAATCAATCACCAACCCGCCTTGTTTCATATTCTTAAGCACACCGTTCTTATTCAGCATCACTTCTTCAACATCCTCGGGATATCCGACCATCATACAAACCATATCGTTATCTCCTGCAAGTTCACTCAGATCATCCATCCATTGAGCACCTGCTTCAAGTACGGTTGCCGCTTTCGATTTAGTACGCGAAAAGACCGATACCGAATGTCCGGCATTTAAAAGGTTTAATACCATGGGTGTTCCCATAACTCCCAGTCCTACCCACCCGATCTTTGGTTTTTTACTCATTAGGTTAAATTGGTCGGGCCGGCGAGATTTGAACTCGCGACCCCTACACCCCCAGCGTAGTGCGCTACCAGACTGCGCTACGGCCCGACCTATTGCACGAATGCAAATTTCCAAAATGCTCCAAAGGGAACTATCCGTCAACCATCTATCACCTTATTTTTGGAATGGTGTTGATGGAATGACTAGCGACATTCTTCCCATTTCGGTAAGTCAATGCACGAGTGGGAAGTCTTTTTCGCTCATGAATGAAGAAACGCTCGTTTTTATCCTCCACATTGCTATCTGGATAAATTGACCATTGGGCAACCATACTTAAAAAGTCTCCATGCGACCTTAAAACAATTCACTATCCGAAATCCTCTGTTCATTTTCATACCAATTTGTCCATACGACATTTCTTTCCCCGTACCGCAAGTGCCCCTCCTCCTTCTAACCAATGGGAAAATGCCAAGTAAATACACCCATTCTTTACCGATTATGATTCGGACTGATGTATATTTTTTGTTTTGGTTTTGGCACCACAATTATAACAGTCTTTTTGAAAAAGCACTATACAGATGCTCACCAAAATTATAGATAATTTTGCTTATGGTAGTGCACCAACACAAAAATATCAACAGACAAGAAAGGACTTCGTTCTTCTTTCCTTTAGATTCCTTCCTTCTCTTAGTTTAAAATTAACCTAACAAAATTCATTATGATCATCTGCCCGATAATGTGGCATTTCATTTGATTTAACGTTTATACTGATCTGCTAATTTGTCGAATTACTCGGTATCCCCGCAATCCCTTTTGCAATTCAAATCTTTCAGAGTTGATTCACATGTTTTTTATGAAAAATCAGGATAAAATTTGTTGCGAAATGCCGCACTTAACCTATAGAATACATATATATTTATGAAATTCTTCACCTTTAACACCTTTATTTTCTCTCTTGTTTTCACGCAGGCTGTATTTGCCGACAAGGTTGAACCGCCAAAAGACGCCGTGGCTTTCCGAGGCAATCACTACAAAGCCTTTCTTGATACCAATAGCACCTGGTGGGAAGCCAAGTTTGCCTGTGATGATATTGGTGGGGAACTTGTGGTCATCACCACTGCTCAGGAAAACGAATTTGTACGCCGTATGGCTAAGGGTAACTTAATCTGGCTGGGAGGTACCGATGAATTCGAAGAAGGAACATGGACCTGGGACAACGGTGAGGCTTTCAAAATGAAAAACTGGGACGCAGGTCAGCCATCTGCCGCGTCCGGGCATAATTTTCTTATCCTCAACGGAAAAAATGGAAAGTGGGCTGACACGACTGATTTCTCCGGAAAAGTGAAGGGATATGTCTGTGAGTGGAAAGGTACTGCTCCCAAGGATGCAGGACCCAAGGATTCCGAATTGAATGCTCCCAAAGGATAAGTCAAATTTTTCAAATTCTCACAAATAAAAGCCGGGTATATCCCGGCTTTTTCATTTGCCACGCATGTAGTTCTCAATCCATCCACTAGACCAACCAGAAAAGGAATCATCCAGAATATGCTTGCGGGCCTGTTCCATAAGTTTCACGAAAAAACGAAGATTGTGTAAACTGAGAAGCACGCCTGCGAGAGATTCTTTCGCCATGATGAGGTGGCGAAGATAAGCCTTGGAAAATTCCTGGGATACATAACAACATTCCAATGTCTCATCCAGTGGTGAGTAATCCTCCTTAAACTTCTCGTTTCGTAAATTGAGGGTTCCGTTCTTGGTAAATGCCATCCCGTGACGAGCCGCCCTGCTGGGCATGACGCAGTCGAACATATCAGCACCCATCCCGATCATCTGCAATAACTGAGGTGGTGTCCCAACCCCCATAACATAACGTGGTTTTTCAGTGGGAAGAACAGAGCTCACCCACTTTACCTGATCAAGCATCTGTTTTTCAGTCTCTCCTACGCTTACACCCCCGATTGCATACCCGGGGAAATTCATAGCCATCAGTTCCTCTGCAGATTTGATCCGCAAGTCTTCAAACCTTCCCCCTTGAACAATACCAAAGAGCATCCGCCCATTCTGATCGCATTCTCTTTCCTGCCAATGATTTATGCATGCGCGAGCCCAAAGGGATGTACGATTTGTCGCGGATTGCACTTCTTCGCGGGTGGCTTGAGCTGGAGGGCATTCGTCCAGACACATGGCCACATCGGAATGCAAACCGTCCTGAATTTCCACTGCTTCGCGAGGGCCTAAAAAGATTTCACTACCGTCAAGATGAGAACGAAAGGATACTCCCTCATCGTCAATTTTTCGAAGTTTAGAAAGGCTGAAGACCTGAAAGCCTCCGGAATCGGTAAGCACGGGTCCGTTCCAGTTCATAAATTTAGAGATTCCTCCTGCCTTGCGAACAACGCCTACCCCTGGACGTAGGTTCAAATGATAGGTATTGCCAAGGATGATGGGACATTTGACAACCTCGCGCAAATCTCTCGGTAAGGTTCCTTTTACGGTAGCCTGCGTGCCCACCGGCATAAAGACAGGGGTGGGAACGTCACCATTAGGTAGTGATAGCATACCAACCCGGGGGGTTTCATATTCAGACTTTTTCTCTAAAACGAAAGAACCCCTCATCATTCTTTCTCTGGACACACGAACCTTAGCATTCGTATAGAGTACAGAAAATTCTGTATTCTGAAAAGCTAAGACATACCCAAAATTTTGGGTATGCAAAAATACAACCAAGTGGAATTTAGATTCTAATGTATTTCGGACGAATCTTCGCGGGAAACTTCATCCCAACGATTCGCCCATCGGTTCCACACGGACAGACCTACATCATCCACAGGGACGTCATCCTTTTTACATGCAAATTCAAACATCTCACGGGCAATTTTTGGATTAGTTGCCGAAAAGTGTCTCTCAGAAGTTTGAGCACTGCCAGACTGGCGGTAGGTGAATTTGTAATCGGACGCGGATAAGTTTTCATTTAAAGGGCTCATATCTTAATATATCCGTTTTATGTTAAAATTCCCTAAATTGTGAATAAAAATTCTATTTTTTTAAAATGGAATGATTGTGGGAGTTGTCGTTTGACCTATTTTTTCATAATAAAAATTAATTGATCAACCTACCATGAATGAAAAGTCAGGAGTAAAAATTGATGTAGTTGGTGATGTGCATGGCCATTACCAAGAACTATTGAAATTACTGGAAAAATTGGGATACTCAAGAAAAGGGAACATCTTTAGACATTCGGATAACCGATGTTTAGGATTTGTTGGCGATTTCATTAACAGGGGTCCTGATTCGGTAAAAGTACTTAATCTGGTAAAATCATTGCATCAAGAGGGACTTGCAGTAGCCGTTTTGGGAAACCATGAATTTAGATTGATACAGGATTCGGTTTCCGGAAAAAAAGTGCCCTCTGAGTATGAACCATTTTTACCATGGCTGCGAACATTGCCCTTATTCATTGAATTGGAGAGAATTCGAATTGTTCATGCGGTCTGGCACTTCTCATCGATTGAACGATTAAAAAAAACAATGGTTTCAGATGATGCTTTCATTGAAGAGACAATGAAAAAAAAGAGCCCTTTCGGAGAAGCGGTAAAACGAATCGTTTCAGGAATGAAAATAAAGATTCCACCAGATTTGAAATTAGTGGACCGCTTTGGGATTCAAAGATCCAAGGGAAGATTGAAATGGTGGATGGACTTGCGCGGGAAATCCTTTGCTGAGTCCTTTCTTTCTCCTATGGAGCCAGAGGTTCATGAACGTGGGCCCAACGACGAGCAATTAACAATGCTAGAACCTTATGACAAATTAGAAAAACCAGTTTTTTTTGGGCACTATTGTTTACCCCCGAATATACCAAAAGTATCGGGTCAAACTGTATGTCTTGACGGCTGCGTCACATGTGACAAGAGACTGTGGGCCTACCGGTATGAGGGCACACAAACACCGAGCACCTTAAATTTGGTGGAAGCTAAAGTTAACAATGCCTAGTTGTGGCTTGGGCAGTTAGGAAAAGGATCGATTGATTCCCAATCACGCTTCCAACGATTCCACTTTTCCACTTTGGTGAGATGAGGATGCAAGTGCCTCTTGGAGCAGGCATATTCAAACATTTCGCTGGCTTCTTTCAAATCATGAGCCATGAAATACTTATCCGAGGATCCTACAGAATTACCCAAGTGGTAGTGAAACTTGAACTCTTCAAGTGGTATGTCTCGTTTTTTGGTCATCACATTTAAACTTACCCGCAAATGGTCCATTTTGCAAAAAAATCACGACCTTTTATTTCCTTTCTCAAAGAAGATTAACATATTGAAAATGATTCATTGAACTTGCTATCAGTCGAGGAAAATTAAGACATTAAGTAATGAAATTGAATGATTCAAAATCTTTTGTAAAACGTAGAACCTTCAACAAAACGATGTTTGGGCTTGCAACCATGGGTATCAAAAATCTGGCTGCAGAGGAGTCAAGCACTCCAAAACTCCTTCTAGGGTTTGATAATTTTTCAATTCGGGCACTTGAGTGGAAAGCTCCAAAATTGATTGAGTATGCCGCAAGACATAAGGTTGATGCCCTTTTGTTCTCTGACCTAAATGTGTACGATTCATTTGATAATGGCTATCTCAGAGAAATCGGACAGGAAGTAAAAAAACAAAATATCATTTTACACGCGGGCACAGGTGGAATCTGTCCGACCTCAAGAAGTTTTAAAGACAAACACGGCAATGCTGAGCAACATCTCAGGCTATTAATTAAGGTGGCAAAGGGGGTAAACTCATCCGTTGCCCGCTGCTATCTAGGCTCATCCAAAGACAGAAAAACGGAGGGTGGAATCCGCAAACATATGGAGAGCACGATTCAAACTCTAAGGAAAGTTCGTTCTCAAGCTTTGGATTCCGGTGTAAAGATTGCCGTGGAAAATCATGCAGGAGATATGCACAGCCGG
>NZKO01000125.1 GCA_002692535.1 Opitutia bacterium | reverse complement strand
GACCGCAGCATTGCGTGAAATAAATAGCACGGGTTTGAGTATACTCCTTGTGGAACAGGATGTGATGACGGCATTTGAGATATCAAAGAATGCTTTTGTGATAGAAACAGGAAAAATTTTTATGTCGGGGAAAACAAAACAACTCGGTGCTAACCATAAAATTCGTCAAGCATATATGGGATTGTAATTTTAAATTTTATTGATGTTGCTCCCAAACTTTTAAATAAACATCTAAAATCATCGCAAATTTTAAAGTTGCTTTCTGTTGGCAACAGGCATGCTTTTGGGAGGATTTTAATTTTCTATTGGACAAAAAAATACCATACATCTGTTAACATTAATTCCAAGATAAGCAAGCTTTTGAATTTATGGCCGAGTGGAAAATCATTGCCGACGAATGTGACCTAATCGAGGGCAACCCGGTCGAGGTTATCATTAATAATAAAATCATATTATTGATCAAGACACATAGCCTAGTATTGGGCTTTGAAGGGTTGTGTCCACATCAAAAAGCGCGGTTGGTTCTAGGAACGTTTGATGGAGAATGGCTGCATTGCCCGCAGCACCAGGCAAAGTTTCGTCTAAGCGACGGTTTGTGTGGTCCCGGGTGGGTATTGCCTAGCCTAAAAAAGTATCAAACAAAAGTTGATAATGGAAAAGTCTTAATATTATTCGACAATTAATTCGCTAATTCGAAAGGCATATTTTTTACAGGACTTAGTCCTCAGAAAGTAATTTTTCCATTAACCATAAAAATTGCATGCTTTCCTCATCTGATAATGGTGCCAACGTTTTTTCATGAGAATAGAGAACCCTGTCGTTCATTTTTTCGACGACCAGTTTTCCTTTTTCACTTATAAATGTGTATCGCTTTCTCTTGTCAGAGTCACATTTCTCCCGTGATATATAGCCCATTTTTGACAGTCTGTTTAAAACATCAACAATATTTGTTTTATCTACTGCTACTAGCTTTGCTAGTTTCGTTTGCTCTATTTTGTCATGCTGCGTAAGTACGGACAATATCGAGAACATCATCGGCGTCAAACCGTCAACACTACACTCAGAATTGAAAATCGCTGTGTGTTTTTGGTGCAACAGCCTGATTAAAAAGCCAGGTCGCTTTTGAACATTATTTATCCAAACACAATTTGTGTTTATTTTTTCTGCCACTGCTTGAGACCTGTGTAATTAAAGCCCTAGAACTTTTTTTGTCTGAATAGTCGCATTATCAAGCTTTTTAAAACCGTCCCCATGAAAGGCAAAACTTTAAAGCTTCTATTTTCAGGGATCTTATGCTCAGTACCGGAAGCTTTTGCAACAATGGATCTGGTAATATCTTTTAGTAGGCTATCCGCTATCTCTTCAACGAGAGCTTTTCTTCCAAATTGTGACAGGGGACCCCGTATATCATAAATGACATGTAACGAAAGCTTGGAACAATTTTCTTCGAAGTGTTCAATATTAAAAGACAGGCTCGCTAAAATTTTTGATCTAGTCAATCTGTCTGTTCCAGCACCATACAATTGCCCAGAAGTGTTCGCGGGGTTGAAATTAACTATACCTTTTCCACTAAAAGAGGCCTTTATTGGACCGACTGCAATAGTTAACCGTCCAATAACTGAGCCGTCATCCCCAACACTTTCTAGTGACATACCTGGTATGCATGAGGCAACAGTCGGGAGATCACTAATTATCTCCCATAATTTTTCGTTAGAGAGTTCTAATATCACCTCCTTATCGAGGTTCACTCCCGTTATTTCTTCAGGTGAGATATCCAAAGACTCGGGATGACCTTGAACTGTGATTTCTGTAATGGGGTTCTTTTTTTCTATTTTTGGTAGTTCACTGAACCTAGTACTCTCTCTTGTGATTGGAGTCACAGACGCGTTTTCAGGGCCAGAATCTAAAACTTGCCGGATTGCTGCCACGATGCCAGCGTAACCTGTACATCTGCAAAGATTGCCCGATAATTCTTTTCTAACTTGCTGATCGTCAATATCTGGCAGCCGTCGGACAATATCGTACGCTGTTGCAAGCATTCCAGGGGTGCAATAGCCACATTGGAGCCCGTGGTTTTCACAAAACGCATTTTGTATTTGTTTCATCAAAGGATCATCGTTGAGACCCTCAATGGTTCTTATGTCTGCTCCGTCACATCCGCAGGCAAATGTCAGGCATGATCTTACCGGGCGACCATCAACCAGTATTGTACATGCTCCACAAACTCCTTGCTCACACCCTAGATGTGTTCCTGTCAGCAGAAGGTCATCACGCAAAAAGTCAGCAAGATGTGTGCGAGGTTCAACAGACGCTTGGACTACAGAACCATTAACGGTCATTGAAATTTCATGCATTTGTTTATTTACCTGGTTCACTTCGGTTCCTCGCGATACTCAACGCTCTCTCGATAGCGGTGACATGCATTGTCATTTCTGCAAAGTCTCTGTCTGGCAAGCTTTCTTTTATTGCGTTCGCAGGTGTCAGTGTGCCATCAAAAATCTTTTCAGGGTTATGTAATAGTAAAGGCTGCCTTCCAAGGGCGCCAATTGCACATCGCGTGATTTGTTTGTGTTCGTCATGGTAAATCACCGCACTGGCCTTAGCAAATTCACCCACTTGTCTCATAAACTTCCAATATCCCCATTTTGCTGTAGCACTGGGTTTTGGCACCTCAACACCCATTAATATTTCATCTTCCTTCAGATCATTAGTGAACGGACCAGTTATAAAATTTTCCACGGGCAATTTGCGATTTGAGGATAGACCTTGTACGATCGCGAAAGCCTTTAAACCCGTGAGAACAATTAACCAATCTGCTGCCGGGTCTGCGTGACAAAGACTACCACCAATTGTTCCCCGACTCCTAACCGCTCTGTAAGCAATATTGCCGGCGGCTTCACGCATCCATCCGTTTGTCGGATCTTGAACGTCACCATCTTCAATCTCAGCGTGTGTAATGCCAGCCCCGATAAACACATTGTCTTGATTAACAACACACTTTCTTACCTCGGCCAATAGGCCGACATCAATAAGAGCATTGGTTCTGACGAGTCTAAGGTTTAACATAGGCCCAAGCGACTGATTTCCGGCAACAATCTTGGCTGTACCCTGTGCATTCTTCAAATGTTCTACGACTGCCAACGAATTTTCAGGCACAGAATAATCAAATGACACAGGTTTCATGAGTTCAAACCCATTTTTGCAGATGATAGCGCCTTCAATACTCTGGAGGGAGTTATTGGTATTTGATTAATTTCAACGCCCAACGGTGCAAGAGCATCATTTACAGCGTTTGCTATAGCGGCGGGGGGGCCGATAGCGCCACTTTCCCCAATGCCCTTTTGACCATAACGACTTATAGGTGAAGGAGTTTCCATGTGGATAATTTGGATTGGCGGCAGATCTGACGCGACAGGTAGATGGTAATCTGCCAGGGTAGACGCCATGGGCTGTCCAGCAGTGTCAAATGGCATTTCTTCAAAAAGGGCAGTACCAACTCCCTGAGCTACTCCCCCGAGCACTTGTCCATCAACCACCATTGGGTTGATCATAGTCCCTGCGTCCTCCACGACAACATAGTCTAGGATCTTGACATTACCTAACTCAAGATCCACCGAAACAATAACCGCATGACACGCGTATGAGAATGTCCCAGTATCTCTCACAGTTTTGTAGCCCTCAGTCACTTCTAAGCCCCTAGGATCCACATCCTCTGGTAACAAATGTGGCTGTCTGTACCAAGCGTGCGCGATGTCTGAAATGGCAATTTCATTATTTTTTCCTTGAGCCTTCCCATCTTTTAAAATTATTTCTTCAGGGGACGCTTGAAGTAGATGCGCAGCTATTTTCTTTATCCTTTTTGCTAAAACCTCTGACGCAGCAGATACCGCACCGCCAGCCATCACGATACAACGTGATCCCCATGTTCCTGTCGAGTAAGGAGTGTAAGCTGTATCCCCATGAACAACCTTTATTTTGCTTTCCTCTATACTCAGTTCCTGACTTGCAATTTGTGCTAATGTAGTTTCCAAGCCTTGACCATGGCTTTGAACACCAACTCGAACTTCTAACCCTCCATCCGGCGTAAGACGCAGGTTTGACTGCTCAAAACCGGGAACCATTGGAATACCGTAACCCCGATAGACAGAAGTGCCATGCGCGCCTTGTTCGCAAAATATTGACAAACCAAAACCCAATTTTTCATTGGCGTTACAATTTTGTTTACGGACTCTCAGTTTATCAAAATCGATGGCAGTGCTAGCTCTCTCAACGGCCTCGCAATAGTCACCACTGTCGAAATGCTTATTCGTAATATTTATGAAGGGCATTTCATGCTTTTTCACCAAATTTTTTATTCGGATGTCTTTGGGGCTCATATCTAAATCTCTTGCCAATGCATCCATGATCAACTCCATGGCAAAGCACACCCCTGTTCTTGCTACCCCCCGATAAGGAAGTATTGGTGGTTTGTTGGTGGCAACAGAATAAGTCTTGCATTTATAGCCCAACATTTTGTAGGGGCCGGGCAAAATACTGGCGACCTGCGCCGCTTCTAAGCACGCGGAAAATGGATAAATAGAATAGGCTCCAGAGTCTACTATCGCTTCGCAGGATACAGCCAGTAACTGTCCAGTGGAATCGGCATAACCGACAACTTCATAATGGTGCTCTCTGCAATTTGCGCCACTTGTAAGATGTTCCCGCCTATCTTCCAGCCATCTAACTGGCCTTCCAGTTTTCATGGCAAGCCAACCAGCAAAAACTTCTTCTGCTAATAAAATGCCCTTGTATCCAAATCCCCCACCGACATCAGGTGCTACGACACGAATTTTGCCTTCCTCTAAACCCAAGCACTCAGAGAGTCCCGTCCTGACAATATGAGGCATCTGCGTAGCTGAATGCACGGTTAATTGACTCAGCTGGTCATCCCACTGCGCTACCACAGCCCTTCCCTCCATAGGCGCCATGCATTGTCGAGCTGTTTGGAATGTGCGTTTAACAATTGATGAAGCGGAGATAATGGCCTCATCAAAATTTGTCTCAACATTAGTCTCCAAAAAGCAATTTTTATCCCAACTTTCGTGTATCAGCGGATTTCCAGCATCCATGGCTGTTTTCATATCGTGGATTGCTGGCAATTCTTCGAATTCAATATGGATTGAATCAGCGATATCTTCTGCCGCTGCTCTGTTTTTAGCAACGCAGGCCACAACGGGTTCGCCAACGTGTCTTACTTTCTTTGACGCAAGTATTGGTTGAACTGAACTTTTAAAACCTGGCAAACCTGAGTCAGCTTTGATACCACTCACTGAAATGAGGTCCTCGCAGATGAAAACGCTTTCTTCAACACCCTCAGGCTTGTGAATGTTTTTAATGTTTGCATGCGCAAGTGGGCTTCTTACGAAAGCTATTTCCAGCATTCCTGGTAATCGTATATCCCCGACAAACTTTCCTCTACCCCTCAGGTATCTGTCATCTTCAAGCCTTTTTACACTCGCGCCTATACCATTGCTTCTATAAGATTTTGGATCTTTCATATGTTTTATCCACAGGCCAGATTTCTAATCTTTAAATTTTACCTAGAAAGCTTGAAGCGTTCACCTAGACACCTACATAATAATAGTTATGATTACTACAAATAACAGTAATTTCTGGAAATTTTTATTAAGCGAAGGTCTACATGATGAAACTGGATACGGTTATTGCTGGAGGTCGGGTTATCGACCCTTCTACTGGAATTGACGAATGCACAGATATAGGCATTTTGGAAGGTAAAATTTCAGAGATCGGCGATTTATCAAAAAGAGAAGCGGCAAGTTATTTTGACGCAACCGACACATTGGTTTTGCCTGGTATGATCGACACTCATGGACATATATATCAGCACGTTACAGGTAAATTTGGCTTAGACCCAGATTTAGTTGGCGTGCACTCTGGCGTCACAACAGTTATTGACCAGGGTGGGCCAAGTTGTATGACCATCGGTGGCTTTAGACATTATTTGTATGAAAAATCTAAAACACGAACACTTTGTTTTATATCAGCGTACCTAGTTGGAGGCTTAGAAGGTCATTTGTATCCGGATCTATATGGCCCTTGCGGGGTTAACCCTGAGCATACCATAAGGGTCGCGAAAGAGAATTTAGACATTGTCAAGGGTGTCAAAGCGCATGCCGAAATAGGAGGCCAGTCACGCTGGGG
>NZKO01000124.1 GCA_002692535.1 Opitutia bacterium | reverse complement strand
GAATGAAGCTGAGTCAGAAAGTCCATTGATGACAATAACCAAAGCTCAAACAGCTGCAATTAAGAAGATTATGCATAAAAAATACGGAGATAACGTGGCTGTGGAGTTCTGTATGCGCTATGGCAACCCGTCAACAAAATCACGTGTTCGGTCTTTGGTAAGTATGGGGTGTAGCAAAATTCTATTTTTTCCGCTATACCCTCACTATGCAGGTGCTACTAGTGCTACTGCTAATGATCAGTTTTTTAGGGCTCTCATGAAAGAGAAATGGCAGCCATCTGTGAGAACTGTCTCACCATATTTTGATAATTCTCAGTATATTGACGCATTGGCCAAGTCTGTAGAAGTGGCTTATAAAGGGGCATATAAAAAACCAGAAATTTTAGTTTGTTCATACCACGGTGTTCCTCGTCGCTATCTAGTCCAAGGAGGTGACCCATATCATTGTCAATGTCAGAAAACCACGCGGCTTCTCAAAGAGCGGCTTGGTTGGTCTGATACCGAGATTGTTACAACCTTTCAGTCTAAATTTGGACCAGAAGAATGGTTGAAGCCTTATACTGTTGAGGAGGTGGCAAGATTAGCTAGAGAGGATGGGAAAAAAAATATTGCAGTAATTGCGCCGGCCTTTTCAGCCGACTGCATCGAAACTCTTGAAGAAATTAACGAGGAAATAAAGGAAAGCTTTGAGGAAGCCGGTGGCAGTGAATTCTTGTATATTTCTTGTTTAAACGAGGAGCCATCGCATATAGGTGCACTGTGTAAAATTATTGAAGAAAATTTATCGGGTTGGATTTGAAATTAAAAATACTGTCTTTCAATCCAGATCGCTAGCAATGCAGGTTTTGTATTTCCCTCTATTTCAACCTTAGTGCTCCAGCTTAATTTTATCATACTAGGGCTCTTTTCAGTAATTTTTGAGAGTCGAAAGATCCCTCGGATCTTATCGTTAGATTTGACCGGCGCTAAAAACCTCAGTTTATCAAAACCTATGTTTATTCCCATTTTTAAACCGTCTCTTTGGGGTATAGCATCGTAATACATTGCCGAGAGTAGGGACATAGTTAGAAAACCATGTGCAATTGTTGTCCCGTATTGAGTATCTTTAGCTTTGTTTGGATCAATATGAATAAATTGGCTGTCATACGTGATTTTCGCGAAAGAATTTATTAGTTCCTGGTCGACTTGGAACCATTTTGACGTCCACTCTTTATTTTTTTTCCAAGTGAGTAATTTTGTAATGCTTGGGGTAGTCATTTTAAATCTTAACTTCGTTTTTTGGCATAAAACCTTATGTCTGATGGCGTTATTTTGCTCTAAAGTTCTTCAAATAGTTGCTTCCAAACACCATAGTGTTTATTGCTTAATGATTAAATAGATAGGATTATTACCGTGCCCAATATACTTCATAAAGGTGATTTGCCAAATGATTTAGATCTTGGACCTCTTGTAGCAATAGATTGCGAAACAATGGGGCTCAACTTTATTAGGGATAGATTATGTTTGGTTCAATTGTCTAATGGCAATGGCGTTGCTCATATGGTTCAAATTGACGTTACACAAAACTCTGCGCCAAATCTCTGCAAATTGTTAAGTAATGAAAAAATATTGAAGATCTTCCATTTTGGGCGTTTTGATATAGCAGCTTTGTTAAATGCCTTTGGTGTTTTAACTAGACCTGTTTATTGTACTAAAATTGCAAGTAAATTAGTACGGACTTATACTGATCGGCATGGTCTGAAAAATTTATTACAAGAGCTGCTTGATACGGATATTTCCAAACAGCAGCAATCAAGTGATTGGGGTGCTGACGCATTAACAGATGCACAACTTGAATACGCTGCTTCAGACGTAATATATCTTCATCAATTGAAGGATGAGCTCGACCTTCGCCTACAGAGAGAGGGAAGACTTGACTTGGCAAAATCTTGCTTTGATTTTTTACCTATACGTGCAAAGCTCGATTTGTCCGGATGGCCCGAGACTGATATTTTTGCACATTAGGCTGGATTAGCACTTGGCTACTTATGATATAATATATTTTCGCGTAATTAATTTCTTAAAAATTGCGTTGCCCTTTTTTGGAGTGGGTTTAATTATTGCGATGTTTCTTCTCTCTAGAGATCAGGCGGCGCAAGCAGTTTTACCATTTGATAAAAATGAATTTGCGGAGGAACTAGCAAAGCAAAAAATAAATAAACTTTATTACTCAGGACAATCTGATGCCGGAGATGAGCTTTCATTGTCTGCACAATCAGTTGTTGAGGGTTTCGAGGGCCAAAAGGTGCTTGAAATGAAGACAGTTAGTGCAATGGTAAAAAGTAAAAATGGCTTAGAAATTAAAGCAACAGCGCAATTTGGACAATATTTATATTCTGAAAACTTACTCAAGATGTCCGGTTCGGTTTTGATATCTAGTTCATCTGGTTATAGATTATCGGCTCCAGAATTGCGCATTTCAGCAGATGGAACTTATATATTTGGTGAAGGCCCAGTTGAAGGTTTGTTTCCTATGGGCAAGATTTTAGCGGGAAAAATGGAAATAAAAAGAAAATCTCCCCAGGCGCCAATGCAAGTGTGGTTCAGTGATACGGTTTTGGTAGATTATTTGCCGGAAAAAATCTAATAGTGATGTAAATGATCAAAGCATTCTTACTCATAATTCTTATTCTCCCAAGCTATTTATTAGCAGATAATACTGACGGGGGCTTCGGCAGTATAGCAAATGATCGAAACAAGCCACTCTCTCTTTCTTCCAATAGCTTATCTTTTAATCAAGAAACTGGAACAAGTAGAATGAAAGGAAGTGTAAGTATAATACAAGGCAATACAATCCTGTCGTCCGATTATGCAGAAATTTCATTTAACGTGGATAAAAACGAACTAGAAAGATTTTATGCTTCTGGCAATGTGGTTTTAAAAAGTGGTAATGATATCGCCAAGGGAAATGAAGCAATTTATAACTTCATCAAAGGCGAACTTACTTTTTTGGGTGAAGTTCAGTTCTCACAATTTGGAAGCACTGTTAAAGCAGATAAGGCCGTCATTAATACTGAAACGGGTTATGCTTCAATGACTGGTAATGTGCAAACATTTTTATTGCCTAGAAAACAAGAAGGTACTGGTGAATGACCAAGTTAATTTCTGAAAATTCGAAGTCGGGTTTAGTAGTTCAAGGTTTACGAAAAAGTTACCAAAAAAAATCCATAATTCAGGATGTTTCTCTCTCTGTAAAGAGGGGAGAAGTAGTCGCCCTACTTGGCCCAAATGGCTCAGGCAAAACTACATCTTTTTATGCAATAGCGGGTCTGATTCAGGCGGATGGGGGGAAAGTATCTCTGGATGGAGCAGATATAAGTGCACTGCCTATGTATAGAAGGGCACGCCTAGGTATAGGGTATTTGCCTCAAGAGATGTCTATTTTTAGGGGTTTAAGTGTTCAAGAAAATATAATGGCGATTCTGGATATATCCGAAAAAGATATTCATAAACGACGAGAAAGACTTGAAGAGCTCATGGCAGAGTTTTCTATAGAACACTTAAGGACTGCTCCATCGCTTGCCTTATCTGGAGGAGAACGCCGGCGAGTCGAAATAGCAAGATCACTTGCCGCAAACCCCAAATATTTACTTCTCGATGAGCCTTTTGCTGGTGTAGATCCTATTTCCGTATCAGATATACGAGCTTTAGTACATGATTTAAAGGATCGTGGAATTGGAGTTTTAATTACAGATCATAATGTGCGTGAAACGCTAGATATAGTTTCTCACGCATACATCTTACACGATGGAAAAGTGTTAATGGCTGGTTCACCAGATGAGGTTGTCTTAAATGAAAATGTGCGGCGAGTTTATTTAGGCGATAATTTTAAAATCTTATAAAATTTTTGACAATTTTAATTGACACGCATTGCACGGTCGATTTTAATAAGAATTGGCATGATATCGGTTAATATATGCGTTAACTAGATTTCGATCTCAATAAGCTTCATATTATTGAGCAAAACGTGTCAAAGCTGTTTGCGTAGATTAGCTTTTTATCAGGTTGTTTGTCCATGAAAGGATTAAATATGCGCTACCAAATTTCTGGAAAGCAAATTGACATTGGTAATGCCTTACAGCAGCACGTTAAAGGTGAAATAAACGACGTAATTTCGAAATACGCAGAACGGCCAACCGATGCTATAGTTGTTTTTTCTAAAAGTGGTCACGAGTTTGTATGTGAAGCAACTATTCATTTATCGACTGGTCTGACAGCACAGGCTCGGTCGCATGAAAATGAAATTTATGCATCATTTGATAATTGTGCAACGAAGATGGAAAAACAATTACGTCGGTATAAAAGAAGATTG
>NZKO01000123.1 GCA_002692535.1 Opitutia bacterium | reverse complement strand
TCACTGGAGTTGAAAATTTCACTGCAAAAGCCATTTGGTCTGACTTCACAGCATCCGATGATTATGAAAAATCAACCTATTGGATAAGCTATCAGTTAGACAAACTACTTTTGGCTGCTGAAGTAGCAGAATTTGACTCTGTTGCAGGTGATGATATCGAAGGTTTTCTGATCATGGGTAACTATGCAGTTTCCGACGCTATTGGTCTCACACTTCGTTATTCAGAAGAAGAAATCACAGGTGCTGCCACATACGAAGGTAGTAAGTTTACAATCTCACCAAGCTATGTGTTCACGGATAACTTGTCTGGTTTGCTTGAATACAGTTCTTACGATAAGGATTCAGGAACCATTGCTGAGCCAGAAGAATTGATTGCGGCAGAAGTAATCTTCACCTTCTAAAATTCTAAATTTAACAATTTAGTAAAACTTTTTAAAGGGCTGCCCATTTGGGTGGCCCTTTTTTTATTGGCAAATAATCAAGTCTTTTATTTATCACTTGATGTTAAAATTCACATTGAAAAATCCTTTTTTTCGTATGTCATTGATAATGATAATTCTACATGTTAAATGATCAGCTTATCTGAAAGATATTCTTCTCCCATGGAAGATCCAAAATTTGAACCTGGTGAAATCATTTTTCATAAGAAATATGGTTACCGTGGCGTGATTGTTTCTTTTGATCTCCTTTGCAAAGCACCCGACTCGTGGTACCAATCAAACCAGACTCAACCCGATCGGAATCAGCCATGGTATCATATATTAGTGGATGGTAACCATCAGGTCACTTACGTTGCACAATCTAATCTGGTTTACGATCAATTAAAAAAACCAGTCGTTCATTCCATGCTTAACCTATTCTTTTTCGGACACGATGAGAGTGAAAACAAGTATTTGCGTAATACCGTGCCATTTGATCCGGGCAATCCACCGGATTCTCCACCTAATTCTTCCCCGCCAGACTTTACTCCACCACCACCGCCTAATCAGTAAACGTCTTTTAAGTAGCGTTTTTCACGCTGTAATCCCTTTAACCAAGCAGCAGCATCCTCTTCACTCATCGAGCCTTCATCCTGTGCGATAGTACGCAGAGCATGATCAACATCCTTAGCCATCCGCGAAGCATCTCCACAGACATAAAAAGTGGCGCCATTCTGCAACCAGATCCATAATTCTGCCTTTTTTTCGATCATTTTATGCTGAACGTAAACCTTTTCCTGCTGATCGCGCGACCATGCAAGATCCAATTTGTTCAAAATGCCGTCTTTTTGGTAGAATTCCCATTCATTTCCGTACAAATAGTCGGTATTTTGACTTCGATCACCGAAAAACAACCAATTTTTCCCCTTAGAGCCTGTTACCTGTCTTTCCTCTATAAATGCACGAAACGGGGCAATGCCGGTACCTGGACCCACCATAATTATAGGTGTTGAAGAATCCTCAGGGAGCTTAAAATTTTTGTTTGGGTGCAGGTAACACGGTATGGTATCCCCTACCCGTTCCGCAAGATAGGAGGAGCATACACCTTTTCTTTTTCTGCCATGCTCTTCATAACGAACAATGGCTACGGTGAGGTGAACTTCTTCAGGATGTGCAGAAAGGCTTGATGCTATGGAATATAGGCGCGGTGGCATAGTACGCAACAAACCTACAAAATCCTGAGCACTCAGTTCGGATTGAGGAAATTCCAAAAAAAGATCTATCAGTTCCCTTCCCCACATATATTCGACCAGTGCATCCTTATTTGTAACTTGAAGAAGGTCCGAAAGTTTTTTGGACCCAGCAAACTCATTGAATTTCTTTATTTGAATCTTACTCAAAACGGTACATGCGAGACGATTCAACAAAGCTTCATTCAGAAGCATGTTTGATTCACCGATTTCAACGCTTTCATTACCATTTAATCCAACCGCTGAGAGCAAATCATTTACTACGCCCTCGCAATTGGTAGGCAG
The DNA here is from genome assembly GCA_002692535.1 of Opitutia bacterium. Lineage (GTDB taxonomy): Bacteria > Verrucomicrobiota > Verrucomicrobiia > Opitutales > Seribacteraceae > Seribacter. The sequence goes on along the minus strand of NZKO01000123.1, from coordinate 13,951 downwards.
AATACCAAGAGAATCACCCGGAAAATAATCTAAACCACTATCCTTTAGAGACAATTCAAAATGCCTTGTTTCCTTGTCTGAACCTTCGGTCATCAATCGATTCACCAATAGTTTTGAAGTATAGGGGTTATCTTTGGTGGGAACACTAGGATCGGTAGATGTGGACATAGGCAAAAGAATTTTTCATTGTTGTTACAAAACCCGCACATAAATCCAAGCGAAATTGGTAAACTTTTATGCATTTGCGACAAAATTTTTTTTCTGTATCTAAGATATCATGGATTGGATTGACAAATTAGACTCAAAAAACGCTAGAGCTTGGGAAGAATTGATGGTCGATTATTTATACGATTTGGACGATTGGAATGAGGCGAGGGTGCAATTACTGCAGTTACTTAAAAACGATCAGAGAAATGCCTCTGAAAGCGATTTGCGCGCTTATCTTTCCTGTTGTGCAGAGTCAGCGGGTTCTGTGCATCCTATACCTGACCTTAAGGAAACTGTGGAAGAATTTTATTCACGTTTTGGGATGGAAAACAGTAAAAAGGATTGAGGAGCGCAAAGATAATGAACATGCAATCAAGGCATTTTCAAGGATTTTGAATTTTTCGGTGTGCATCTGAGACAACCAGATACTTTTCAGCCCATCCCTTTATCTTCAAGCGTTCGTCCTCGGCTAGATTTCTCTTAATTTTTGCGGGAATGCCCGCCACTAAGCTTCCGTCAGGAATATTCATTCCTACAGGCACAACTGTTCCCGCTGCCACAATCGAATGCTTGCCTACATGAGCTCCGTCCAAAATGGTAGAATTCATCCCTATCAAACATTCATCCTCAATCTTACAAGCATGTAGAACGGCAGCATGTCCAACCGTCACATAATCCCCGACAATTAAAGAATGATCATCTGACAAATGGCCAATTACACCGTCTTGGAGATTGGAACAACGACCAATGGATATGAAATTGATATCCCCACGAAGAATTGATTGGTACCACACACTTGACCATTCACCCAGTCTAACATCACCCAAAACAGTGGCATTCCCTGCAACAAATGCTGTACTATGAATAAATGGTTCTTTGTAAAAAAACTTCGACAAGCGGTCTTCAACGCTCATCTAACAAAAATCATACTTAAAATTTTAGTACTTACTGGCAAGCTTCACACTCTTCCCCGTTCATCATTGCCTCGATGCTACATGCCTTGACTGCTTCGGGCGTATAATTCTTGCCCTCAGGAGTCTCGCTAGAAGAATCATTTGGCTGAGTATACGAATTTTCGTTGCTTTTCATCGAAACCGTTGCCTTCTCAATATTTGAAGCACCAAGAGTTCTTAGATAATAGGTAGTCTTTAAACCTTTTCTCCAAGCGTCTCTGTACATGTGAGATAAAGTTTTGAGGTTTGGGGTACCGAGGAAAAGATTGACGGATTGAGATTGATCAATCCATTTCTGACGACGGGATGCAGCAGAGATGACATATTCATAAGACACATCAAATGCAGTGAGGTATTTCTTTTTTATCCAGTCAGGAATTCCTTGGATCGGGCCTAGTTCTCCATCAAAATATTTAAGTTGGTCTGACATCTCGCGGTCCCACAACCCTTCATGCTTGAGATCATTAACCAAGAAGCGGTTTAAAACCAGAAAATCACCTGAGAGATTACTCTTAACAAAAAGGTTCTTGTATGTCGGTTCAATACAAGGCGAAGAGCCCATTATGTTTGAAATGGTCGCAGTTGGGGCAATCGCGATCACATTACTGTTTCGCATTCCATGTTTGGCTATCTTGTCCCTGACCACAGACCAATCCATTTTACTGGTTTTTGGAACATCAATGGTTTCACCCCTTTCTTTTTCGAGCAGTTCTATCGTGTCCTGTGGCAATAGGCCGCGATCCCATTTGGAACCACGGTAACTGGAATAAGTTCCTCTTTCATTGGCCAAATCACTGGAAGCCTCGTAAGCATAATAACAGATCGCTTCCATGAACTCATCATTAAACTCGACCGCTTCATCAGAGGTGAAGGGTATATTTTTGACGAATAAGGAATTCTGTAAGCCCATGACACCCAAGCCAATAGGCCGATGTCTCATGTTAGAAGTCTTGGCTGCTTCCGTGGGATAGAAGTTGACGTCTATAACATTATCCAAAGCACGGACTGCGATGCGGATGGTGTCACGTAATTTCTCGTGATCAAGGCTACCATCGGCGTTCAAATGAGAGTCAAGAACAACGGATCCAAGGTTACACACCGCGGTTTCATCGGCTCCAGTGTTGAGGGTAATCTCTGTGCAGAGATTAGAACTGTGAATGACCCCGGTATGATCCTGGGGGCTTCGAATATTACAAGTGTCCTTAAAGGTAATCCATGGATGACCGGTTTCAAAAAGCATTTTCAGCATCTGTTTCCACAAATCAATCGAATCTATACGATGACTCCATAACTCACCCTTTTGTGCCTTGGCTTCGTATTCGACGTACTTCTGCTCAAAGGCTTTACCGTACAAGTCGTGCAGTTCCGAAACCTCATTGCTTCTAAATAAAGTCCAGCTTTCACGAGCTTCCATTCTCTTCATGAAAAGGTCGGGAATCCAGTTCGCGGTGTTCATATCGTGAGTGCGACGACGATCGTCTCCGGTATTTTTCCGGAGTTCCAAAAACTCTGTAATATCGCAATGCCAAGATTCAAGGTAGGCACAACCCGAACCTTTCCGCTTACCTCCTTGGTTGACCGCACAAAGTTGGTCGTTGTGCATTTTAAGGAAAGGGATAACTCCCTGACTCTCTCCGTTGGTTCCAGCAATATGACTTCCCGTACCTCGAACAGCAGTCCAGCTGCCGCCCAAACCACCGGCCCATTTGGATAAAAATGCATTTTCGGCAATGCCGCGGTACATGATCGACTCGATGGTATCATCCACTTTATACAAATAGCAGGATGACAGTTGTGAATGTGGTGTACCAGAATTGAAAAGAGTTGGCGTAGATGAACAGAACCGTCGACTTTTGTAAAGATTGTAGAGGGAAATAATTTGTTCTTCTGGATTTTCCTCATGGGCAAAAACACCCATAGCCACTCTCATCCAAAACAGCTGGGGAGTTTCCAACCTCACTGGCAATTCACCTGTCTTGTCAACTACAAGGTATCTGTCATAGAGAGTTTGAATACCCAAATAATCGAAATCCAGATCGGCGGAAGGATCAATCGCGTCTGCAACTTTTGATATATCAAGCTTAAGTAAATTGGAGTCCAATCTATTTATTTCAACTCCTCTCTTGAGGTAGGATTTAAATCCATCAATGTGAAATTTTTTCAACTCATCTATACTGTTTACTGCAATATTCCATCCCAAAACTTCTTCATAGACATAAGTAAGCAGTATTCGTGCAGAGAATTTGGCAAAATCCCCATCCCTCTCTATAAGGGTTTTTGAATTAAGCACAATTGTCTTGCGGAGGTCCTCTTCGGAAATCTCGGAAAAAACCGATCGCCTCAAAGCCTCTTCAATCTCTTCAGTACTTAAACAAAGATCCAAACCGATGACCGCAAATGAAATTCTCTTTTTAAGATCAATACCGTCCCAAAAGTAAGATGATCCATCTTTCTTTTTGACGACAATCATGGAGTCTTGCTTTACCTCTTCCTCCGACCCTCCAATCTCTCTTTCAACCCTTCTTTTCGCACGATAAAGAATGTATGATTCTGCGACCTTGTAGTAACCCATCCGCATCAACTCTTCCTGAACGATATCTTGAACATCTTCAATGTTGATGAAAGCTTGACCTGTCGACAAAGCTCGTTGGGTAACCTTTTGAGTTACGGCAACTGCGGGTTCAGAATCTATCCGTAATGAAAGAAAAGCCTTGCGGATGGCTACTTCGATTTTTGCAGAATTCCATGGTACTACCTGTCCGCTGCGTCGAATCAAACGAATTTGAGAAATATCGTTGTCGTTCGATGATTTGATTGATGTCCCGTCATCACCTTCACTGGAACGACTAATTACGAGACTTTTCGCAACATCATAAGCGTCGTTTTCGACCAAAGCCTTTTCAATCAACCAATAGAGTTCATCAAAGGATAGGCGTGGGGCTACGCCTTCATCCTCTTCAGCCATTCGCTCGATAAGGCGATCAGCTACGATCCGAGCAGACTCAGCCACGAGTTCCCGGTTCTTTGGGGTGTATATTTCATTTTCTTCCCGCGAAATCATCAGATTGGTCAATGCCTCTCCGATAACCTCAGCCACCTCTGCGATATGGAAATCACGATCACCCGCGCCATCCATAATGCGAACCTTCGGTACTTCGAAACGGTTGGTTTCCAATGCTTCCGCCCAATTGAAGCGTGGCTTCTTATCATTGGGCGTCTCCACCACTTTGGTCAGCATTCGGTCCTCTTCGAAAATTTTGTTTCGCATTACTTTAGTTCTCCCAACCAATTATTTCCAAAATTAAATCACAATTCGTCATCCGAAACTTCAGCCAAGGATGAGGATTTTTGATATTCGGTCACACGACCTTCAAAGAAATTTTGCTCTTTTTTAACGTCAATGGTTTCAGCAAGCCAAGGGAACGGATTCTCCAGACCCGGATGTAGAACATCCAATCCCACACCATTTAGACGACGGTCAGCAATGTAGTCAATGTAGGTGCAAAATTCATCTGCACTCAAACCAACAGAACTGACAGGCAAACAATCCCGAATGAATTCTTTTTCGAGTATAACTGCTTCTTTCATAAGAGCAACGAGTTCTTCCTTAAAATCAGTGGTCCAAATTTCAGGATTTTCATCAACAAGAACTCGGAAAAGATTTCGGAATAGTTCGATATGATTCGATTCGTCTCGTAAGGTGTAACGAAACATCTGACCAATCCCGGGGAACTTATTCTGGCGAGCAAGACTCAGAATCATGCCAAACAAACCATAAAATTGAGTGCCTTCCATGCACTGCCCAAAAAGGAAGATGTTTTTGGCAAGTTCCTTCTTGTTTTCTGTTTTTGTAAGATCAAGGTCGCGTCTAAGATTTTTGGATGCGGATGTGACGAACTCATTTTTACGACGAATGGTTTCAATTTGCTCGAACATTGCTTCACATTCATGTGGATTAATCCCCAGTGAACTTATCATGTAAAGTAGGCTATCAGCGTGGATGTTTTCTTCGTGCGCATGCCTTCCAAGTGCGAGTTTAAGTTCAGGGGCGGTGACAAGTTCTCTAACAACATGTTGTATATTATCTCCCACAATTCCCTCTGCTGCCGAAAAATACCCAATTCCCATCATAATGATCCACCTTTCCGAATCACTTAGTTCGGATTGGTTTTTCCACTGCTCGAGATCTTTTTGCATAGGTACATCTTCAGGTTCCCAGTGGTTTGCCTTCATTTTGCGATATAGGTCGTAAGCCCACTGATATTTTAAAGGCAACAAATTAAATGTCATGGTTTCCCGTCCATTGATCACTTTTTTCTGGTTATATGCCTCTACCGCCTTATCTTCGTCTAAAACGAAGACTTTTCCGCCAATTTCGTATTTTTTATCCATTATGTTTTACATGATTTTTGGTACGCGAATCGGCTAATTTTCCGAAGGATTGCGCCCCTGATTGTATGATTGTCTGTTAATTTGTTTCTTAAACTGATACTGCTTAAGAGATGACAAAAGAAAAGAAAAAAATGATGACATATTAAAAAAAGTTATTTCCATACCACTAAATATAGTGCCGAGCACCAAATAGTGACGCTGTATGTAGTATTGTGAATAAGTTTTTGGAAATTTCAAGCACAATTCGTTAAAAGTATGCAACACTTTGAAAAACACAAGGAAACCCTATTTCTTCAACTTTTCCAACCATAAGTTATTTAAAGTTATTTGATTGTTTTTCGCTACTTATTGACAATCAGAAAAACCATGGAACTTGATACTCAATAAAAAATCAAAAGGGCATTTTTAGTTATCTTTTAAGGCAGATATATAGCATTATCCAACTGAATAAATGTCTTGTAAGCTGATTATCTAAAAGATTTTGTTATTGGTAAACTTACTTTTTTGTAAAATGAATGCTAAACAAGATCCTGGAACGACAAACCAAGGTTATTTTTTGGCTTTTTCACAACTTCCATGATTTCACCAAGCAAATAAATTGATCCTGTTATTAGAAGAATCTGACCCGAATGGATTGCATTAAAATGAGAATCAATCTTTTCAACTTCCCCTTTTAGAACCTTACCAGAAAAAATCGGACAAATTAATGAACGCAGTGCTTTTAAAGAGCAAGCCCTTGGTTGCTTGGGTTTAAATAATCGTATTTCAGACGCAAATTGCGTCAATACGGACAAAATCTCCTTTGCCCTCTCTTCTCCAAGAGATCCAAACCAAACCACCAATTTCATATTTTTGGGAAGTTGGGCCAATTGCTTAATCAAAACTGTTGCCCCTTCTTTATTATGACAGGCATCCAAGATAATCATTGGATTGTCTTGCAAAACCTGCCATCGGCCTTCCAATTTGACAGTCTGCAGTCCGGAATCAAGTTTTTCTTCTTTCACTGGAAAGTTTTCTTTGAGAATTTGAGTCACTTTTACGGCTAGTGCGGCATTTCTGTTTTGGTGTTCGCCTACCAAGTTTGTCTCAGGTAAGTCTTGTTGGCTCGATTGCTTTGCCAGCGTGTAAAAGGATGCTCCCCTCTCCAATGCAATTTTCCGTATAACTTCATTTGCGGCATCAGGCAACCAACCGGTAACCACCGGACAACCCTTTTTTACAATACCTGCTTTTTCGAATGCAATTTCTTCAATTGTATTTCCGAGGATATGGCAATGATCGAGGGAAATGGTTGTAATGATCGAAATTTCCGGAACTACAACATTGGTTGAATCCAACCGCCCTCCCAACCCGGTTTCGATAACGGCCAAATCGACTTTTACTTGCGAAAATTCACAAAAAGCAATGGCGGTGATGATTTCGAAAAAAGAAGGGTGCATGCCTTCAACCTCCTTTTCGATTTCCTCTGCGAGTGGCCTTATTACCCTTAAATGCCTAATGAGTTTTTCTTCCGATAAAATTTTTCCGTTTATCCGTACTCTCTCGCCTAAATGAACCAAATGGGGAGATGAGAATAGTCCTACCTTATAGCCATTTGCCCGATAAATTGAATCAAGCATTGCACATGTTGAACCCTTTCCATTTGTCCCCGCTACATGAATCACCGGAAAAGGGAGGGATTTGATTCCCAATTTTTCGAGAAGCATTTCCATTCTCTCGATCCCGTAACTTGATCCCTGGTTACGAAGTGAGTACAGGTAATCTATAATTTTTTTCACCGTAGAGGCTTAACCTCTTAAAAGCCCTTAATTCTCAATCTTAATAATGCGAACTCCTACTTGCTCTTGGCTCTTTGAGATTTCGATTTCGATGAACGGGTTGTTGTTGATCCAGTTTTTTTCGGAGAAGCTTTGGTTTTTGCATTACTTACCGAAGGCTTCTTTATTGCAGAAGGTTTTGTACCTTCTTTTGTTGTAGAAGGTTCCGAATTACGACTTGGAAGAGCATGCCCAAGGTGCTCAATCAATGAAATCAAACGATCCCTCAAATCGTGACGCTCCACAATCTGGTCAATCAATCCATGTTCAAGCAAAAATTCGGAGGTCTGAAAACCTTCAGGCAGATCGGCACGTGTAGTCTCCTTAATCACCCTGCGACCGGCAAAACCAATCAATGCCTTAGGTTCGGCCAAAATAACATCTCCGAGAGTGGCAAAGCTGGCCATAACTCCAGCCATGGTCGGGTTGGTCAAAACTGAAACATAAGGAATACTTGCGTCGGCCAACCTCGCGAGAGCCGCACTGGTTTTGGCCATTTGCATAAGGCTTAAAATACCCTCATACATGCGGGCCCCACCGGATGCTGAAACTATTACCACAGGAATCTGGAGTTCCAAACCTCGTTCAATGGCACGAGTGATTTTTTCTCCTACCACCGAACCCATACTACCTCCAAGGAATCGGAAATCCATAACTGCAATACTCACGTCGTATCCACCAATCTTTCCTATACCGCTTACCACAGCATCCTCAAGATTTGTTTTTTCTTTGTTCTGTTCCAATTTTTCCTTGTAGGATGCCAGTCCTTTAAAATTCAGAGGATCAGAGGATTTTAAAGTTTTGTCGAGTTCCTCAAAAGTATCTTTGTCAAAAAGAGAATCAATTCTATCGGGTGCAGGCAAAGGAAAGTGATAACCACTGCTGGGAACAACCATCAGATTTTTTTTCAATTCCTTTGCGAAGACCATGTCTCCCGTCTCTGGGCACTTCGTCCAAACTCCTTTAGGAACGCCATCTCTGGACTTTACGCTTACGGTCGAATATTTTGGTTTGTTGAAGAAGGCCATTATTTCTTTGAGTTATCCATGCCCAAGAGTGGCAATGCTGATTTTTTGAAAACCATCATCTTTGAGAACTTGCGTACAAGCGTTGAGAGTGGCTCCAGTGGTGAAAACGTCGTCGATTAGCATGATATTGTCTTCTTTACTTAAATGATCTTTACGCCTGAGGGCAAAAGCATTTTTCACATTTGCCTTTCGCTGGCTTCGATCGAGTTCGGTTTGAGTCGGAGTATTTTTCTTCCGCTTCAAGGCGTTGATCACTTTAACATTGGACCCCACGGCCTTGCAAAAGGCATGAGCAATCCATTCACTTTGATTATATCCTCTTTTCCCGAGCTTCCGACGGTGAAGTGGCACGGGAACCAGAACCTTTCCTTCCAAATATTCAATGAATCCATGGGATCTTTCCATCCAACCTGGCATGTCACGAAGAATCATCCTAGCCCCGTGATATTTGATGTCATGAATTAAGCCTCTTGCTTTTTCCTCGAGCACAAACATGCATCTGCCCTCCTCAAAAAGTAAGTTCTCCTTTCTGCAGTTTGCACAGGTAATTCCATTGAAATCAATACCGGCCATTGGAATTCCACATAGTTTGCAACGCGTGCCTCGAACCCAATTCAAGGTATCGAGACATTCCTCACAAACGTAAGAATATCCATCCTTAAATACTTTTCCCTCACATATCGGACAAAAACTGGTAAATACAAAATCAATGACACGATTGAAATATGGAACCCACCATTTCTTCTTTTTGGTCATTTTCTTTTTCCGTAAAAAACCTTCTCCAGAGACAAACCATGAGCCGGAGCACTCACAACAACTTCCGTCCTCTTCCTGCTTTTCAGGATTTGCCTTAATTCGGGGTAGGATAATTTCCCCACTCCTACATCAAGCAATGCACCAACTATACTTCGAACCATCTTATAGAGAAAACCACTCCCCTCGATCGTAAAATCGATTTCTTTCCCTCGATCTGTCAGGTCAATCTTCCAAATTTCCTTTAGTGGATTCTCCTGTTCTCCCTTGCCTCGCAATGCGGCAAATGCAGAGAAATCATGTGCCCCAAGCAAACACCCAGATGCATCTCTCATTTTATTCACGTCCGGATCCAAATTTTTGAGCGATAAAACGAATCTTTCATCCTGAGGCATTGCCCAACCCTTTATCATACGATAGCGGTATTTCTTTCCTTTTGCCGAAATATGAGCATGAAAGCGGGGTGCCACTTTTCGAATTTTTCGAGGACTGATTCCCTCGGGCAAATGGGAACGCATTGCCTTAATCATGCTTTCCTCTCCATGTTTCCAATCCTTATCAAAATGAAATACCTGATTTTTTGCATGCACCCCTGCATCTGTCCTGCCTGCCCCTACTGTTTTTACGGGATGATGAAAAATCTCCTCTAATGCCTTCTCAATAAAATCCTGTACTGCCAATTTACTAGGCTGTTTTTGCCACCCGGAAAATTCCGTTCCGTCGTAGGCACAATCACACCGCCATCTTTGTACAGAATCTGGCAAATCAACCTCCCTTTTGTTCCAGAAAATCACGCAGAATCAAACTAGCCGCTGTTGCATCAATCCGCCCCTCTGCAAACTTTCCCCTATTCTTGCCTTTTGGTTTCAAAGACAAAGATTCGACCGCAGCTACCGTGGTCAATCGCTCATCCACCTTGTGCACAGGTAGTTCAAAAGTCTCAGACAATTTGTTGATAAAAAAATCAACCTCATTCGCCCTCTTTCCTACCTTCCCATCCATCTGGATTGGGTATCCCACAACAAATTCATTTATCTTTCGTTCCCCTACTACCCTCACCAATTCTTTCCAGCAAATATCCAGATCCACTCCCGGGATTGATTCCAAAGGAAGTGAGATGCCTAGTTCGTCCGCCCACGCCAACCCTATCCGCTTGGTTCCATAATCGATCCCCAGGTAAACCGGCATTTCAGTGAGAAGCTAAGTCAGGGAAGAATTCTTCTCTCCCACTGCCTGTGCAAGTGCCTTTACTTCTTGGGCTCTGTCTTTATGGCAAACCATAGTGGCATCCCCCGACTGCACCACGATCAAATTCTTGACTCCAAGAAGGGTTATGCAATGACCACTTTCTGAAAAAGTTAGATTGCCCGATGAATCCAAGGCTACTCCATCCCCCTTGAACACATTCTCATTTTGATCCTTTGGGTAATGTCTTTCAATGGCCGACCACTCCCCAACATCATCCCAATCGAAACTGGACTCTACCATTGTCACTTGCTTCGCTTTTTCCATGACGGCAAAATCAATCGAGATTTTTTCAAGCTCTGGATAGACTTGATTCATCGCTTGGTCTAAGTTTCCAGAAGCTGCCCAAAACTGCTTTAATTCCTGTAGTCCCTCTGAAAGCTTAGGTACTAAACGATCAATTTCCTCCAAAATTACACTTGGACGCCAGATGAACATACCCGCATTCCAGAAATAATTGCCAGAATTCAAATACTCCTCCGCTTTTTCCAAATTCGGTTTTTCCACAAACCGCCTGACTGCCGCCACTGAACGTCCGGCATATTCACCCACGCCATCTCCTTTCTCCAAGTACCCATATCCTGTGGATGGAAAAGTGGGTCTGATTCCCACAGTGACGAGTTGATCTTCTGCTTCCGCGGTCTCGAATGCGGTTTCCAAAGTTTTCTGAAACCCGGTCGCATCCAAAATTACGTGATCGGCCGGTAATAATGCAAAAGAGCTATCATCTCCTTCCTTTTCTACCAGTAGTGCAGCCAATCCTACCGCTGCTGCGGTATCCCGACCAACTGGTTCTCCAATAACACGATCCGGCCGAAGTTCGGGACAGGTCTCAAGGACGGATTCCCGCTGCTCCACATTGGTAATAACAAAAATTCGATCAACCGGCACCAATCCGTCCAATCTTCGAATGGTTTGCGTGAGCATGGGAGCATCTCCCACGATCGGAAGCAGATGCTTGGGGCGTTTCAGTCGGCTCTGTGGCCAGAATCTCTCTCCCCGTCCACCTGCCATGATTACAACAAATCTATTTTTCATCCTACAAATATCCCATGCTTTCAGGTGAGAGAATTGCGAGGCTAAAATTGATTTTAATTATTTGAAACTTAAATTTCAAAAATAGTCATTTGCCCTACTTCATACCGCTTGCCAATTCAGTATACTTTCGCTATTAAATAATCCCTTTCACCTATTAAGAGGCATGAAACGCAGCCATAATTGTAATCAACTACGCAAGGACAACGCCGGATCCTCCGCCACCCTCATTGGCTGGATTGATTCACTCCGCGATCACGGGGGCGTTTTTTTTCTCGATCTGCGCGACCGTGAGGGCAAGACCCAAGTGGTACTTGACCCTGAAAATCAGACACTTTCCGAACTCTTTCCCAAGCTTAAGCCCGAGAGTGTGATCGAGGTAAGCGGAGAAGTCCGTACTCGCGATACAGGGACCGAAAATGCCAACCTTGACACCGGTGACGTCGAACTATTTGCCAATGGCATCATCGTACACAACCAATCGAAAACCCCTCCCTTCCCCCTTGATGACTCTGCGGATAAGGTAGGGGAAGACCTCCGCCTCACCTACCGCTACCTTGACCTCAGAAGGCAATCCAATCTAAATGCCCTCAAACTCCGTCATCAAGCCTCTCTTGCCATTCGCAAATATTTCGACGATAAGAACTTTTTAGAGATAGAAACTCCCATGCTTTTCAAGAGCACCCCCGAAGGTGCCCGTGAATTCTTGGTTCCCAGCCGCCTCAACGAGGGAAAATTCTACGCCCTGCCACAGTCGCCACAGCAATACAAGCAAATGCTCATGGTGGCAGGCATTGAGCGCTACTACCAACTTGCCCGTTGCTTTCGCGACGAAGATCTGCGAGCCGACCGCCAGCCCGAATTTACCCAGATCGATCTTGAAATGTCCTTCATCGACCGAGAGGACATGTATGCCCTGATCGAAGGGCTCCTCAAAACCGTATGGAAAGAAACCATCGGGGAAGAAATTAACACCCCTTTTCTTCGCATGCCATTCAACGAAGCGATGAATCGTTTTGGTTCCGACAAACCAGACATGCGCTTCGGACTTGAAATTCAGGACTTCTCTGAAGACTTCCGAACTTCCGACTTCAAAGTATTTGCTGGAGCTGTTAATTCCGGTGGAGTGGTCAAGGCATTCAATGCCAGAGGCCTTGCCGATATTACGCAGGGCGAGCTTAAGCATTTGGAAGAAACGGCAAAATCCCTCGGAGCAAAGGGACTCGCTTTTATCAAATCCGAAGGAGGCGAATGGAAATCGCCCATCCTCAAATTTCTTTCCGATACGGAAAAAGACATTCTAAAGAACAAGCTGGAAGTGGGCAATGGTGACATCGTATTCTTCGCCGCCGGTGGTTGGGAAAGCTCCTGTAATATATTGGGTCGAATTCGGTTGGAAACTGCCACACTTTTGGAAAAACGCGGAAAACAAAAGCGCGATCCCACGGACTGGAAATTCCTCTGGGTTATTGATTTCCCTCTGATGCACTTCGACGAGGATGAAGGTCGCTATGTTGCCTCCCACCACCCCTTTACCGCACCAGTTGAGGAAGATTTATCGTTGATAGATTCCGAGCCCAGAAAAGTTCGTGGTCAACATTACGACATTGTACTTAACGGGGTCGAACTTGGCGGTGGAAGCATCCGAATCCATCAGCCCGATGTACAAAAGAAGATTTTCGAAGAAGTCCTTCAAATACCCTCCGATGTTGTCAAGAGCCGTTTTGGATATATGCTCGAATCCTTTGAATATGGTGCCCCACCCCACGGTGGCATCGCCCTTGGACTCGACCGCTTGGTTACAATCTTGGCAGGCAAGGAAAGCATCCGTGACGTCATTGCCTTCCCCAAGACTCAAAAAGGACAGGATCTCATGACCGACAGCCCTGGGAATGCTACAGAGCGCCAATTACGCGATCTAAAAGTTCAATCGATCGCCAAAGACGCCTGATCTCTTACTCAAGGGCAACTATTGTTGCTTTTCGCGGTTTATCTTTCGCTCGGTAACTCTTAGTTTGTATTATACGCAACCTATCTTTCACTTGAAGTAAGGGTTTTGTTATTTCACAGTTGGCGGTTTAGAAAACACTCTAAATGAAGTAGGAGATTTTAAAAATTCCATTTCCTTCAAATTTTTCTCCATTCAAGGCATCCTGTTCATCATTATAAAACAGAGAATGCAGCTTAAAATTATTATGTAATAAAATAGATTAAATAATTATGAAATAAAGTGTAATTAACTATTAAATTTATAGTTTTATATAACTTTGTTCAATTTCCAACCAATTGCTATCTTCTTAAAAATTAAATTTCAATGGATTCGAAAGTGATTGAATTGACATGATTAGAATTTGCTCAATTAAGAAAAAATTCTCGGGAAAAAACTATCAAATTAAGCCTATTTCAACTTTTGGCACACGATATGCAGATATTAATGCACTTAATATCTTTAATCTAGATAACTAACTGAAAATCAATAAGTAATAAAATGAGAAAAACACTCGCATCAATCACGAGCACT
>NZKO01000122.1 GCA_002692535.1 Opitutia bacterium | reverse complement strand
TTGTCAGAAAAGAACGAGAGGCAACCGCCTCCACATCTCCCCGACCCTTTACCAACACGTCCGCTCCCGACAGTGTGGAGGTGAGATCCTCCTCCAATAGTATGTCTCCCCCGTAAATTGAGATGGGGCCATTTGCAACTACAAGAGTCTCTACTTTGACAGGCGTATCCGAATTGTCCTTGTTAAGGATGAAACCACCTATACGCGTGTAATCCTCAATGGTCAGATTCCTGAAGTCACTGGTTGGACTACCGACAAATCTGAAGATCCCAGGGGCAGTTTCACTAAGAATTCCTCCCCAGTTTAGCTCGCTACCACTTGCACCATCAGATCCACCGAGAAATTCGCTCCGAAAATTGGTAGAATAGGGCTCAATTTTCAATACACCAGTGGAGGACAATGTAGTTCCTCCAGTGCCTGCAGTAGTTCCCGATCCGTCAAAGGCTATCCAATCTGATTTCAAAATGATGGGATCAGATCCAGTTGATATGATTACATTTGAGTCATTTGCACCCAAACGAAGTATGTCTGAAGCTTGAAAGGTAACTCCTTCTCCGCTTATTGTGACATCCGCATCAGTATACACGTCGCCACCATATATGCTTATCGGTCCGGATATGGATATGGATTCGATAATTCTGACATTTTCCGTATTGGTTGTTTTACCAATACGAAAACTCGAAACGGAATTAGCCAAATCAAAATCATTAAAGGTAAAAAGGTTCGAAAAGGATGCGCCCTGAGACTCCATAACCACAGTGCCTGTAGAGCTTGCAGCGTGAGCAAATCCCCCAGCTGGAGCATGATATTCCAAAATATCTCCTGTAATCTTTAGATCCGCACTACTGTTTGTTACAGCAGACCCTGACAAACCAGCGAATCTGGCGCCCTTATCCTTGAGAACGACACCTCCACTTGTTCCAGTCACAAAAATGTCTCCGGAAGTGGATAGAATGTCCTGGTTCTGAATTGAAACTCCAAAATTTCCCACACCTGACCCTGTACCAGTAATTTGTACCTGGCCACCTCCAAGGGAAAGAATTTCTTTGGGATTGTTATAATTGAAGGAGACTCCAGGTCCTGAGTCAGACGAACCGGTGAGTTGAATTGCCGTACCAGAGGTCTTGGAAGAGGTCATAATCAACTGCTTTGTTCCCGTATCACTTTCCGTTACAGGATCAGTAAATCCAATTCCCTGATAATCCGTACTGCTCCCCTGCATTATGATTGAACCGCGACCTGATCTCATCGTCATCCTTCCCCACTGATAAATTCCTGCCTCGTTCCTGTCATCGCCAAGACTTGTTGCTGTGCTTGCCCCCTTGATATTGATGTTTCCACCACCAGAATAAATTTGTGTATGGTTTGCTGAAGTCCTCCCAAGTTTCACTCCGGGCGATGTGGAGGAGACTGCATTGCCAGTTGGAGTAACGCCTGAGTTGCTTCCTCCCCCTAAAGTTATGCTGCCACCTGAACTGTCGGTATCTCCAGTTCGACCATTTGCCGAGTTAAAAATATTGCTGTCATCGATAAGAACTTTGCCTTCTCCACTACCGTCGCTGTCTGCCCAAAAAGTAATGTCCCCATTATTGGTCTGAAAAGTACGTGAGCCCGTCGTTTCCACTTTGCCCTTACTCTTCATTAGAATGTCTCCTCCACTTAGCGTGGAAAAAACATCCTCCTCTAAAAGAATTTCACCCCCAAATAAGGAAATGTTACCCGCTACATCGATCTTGGTCTGAACCTCAATCGGTATTGTGGAATCAGTCTTACCTATTATCAATCCCCCAAGCCTGGTGTAATCATCAATTAAAAGGTGTCGAAAATCATTAGTCCCAGATCCGGTAAAACGAAAAGTTCCCGAAGAAATCTCAGATAAACTACCGTTCCAGTTCAACTCTCCCCCAGTAGCTCCATCTGATCCTCCCAAAAAATTTGCATTAAAATCATTGTTATAGGGTTCAATTTTAAGAACCCCTGTCGAAGCCAAGGTTGTCTGACCATTGGCCGCCGCTGCAGTCTGACCATCAAAAGCAATCCAATCTGATTTAAGAGTTAGGTCACTATTTCCGCTATCAATGAGAATATTTGAATCGTTGGCACCGAGAATAAGTTTGTCAATAGACTCAAGGACAATCCCCCCTGCACTAGTTGTTAAATCTGCTGCCACTGATAATTCTCCACCAATAACTGAAATTGGTCCTGTAGTTGTTAACTCGGTTTCAATCTTAACGGGTGTGATGGAATTGGTTTTATTGAGAGTAAAACCTCCCAATCTCGTGTAGTCTTCAATTTCAAGATATCGGTAAGAGCTTGTCGCATCCGCCGTAAACTTGTAAACCCCTGTACTTTCTTCGGTTAAGGCACCCTTCCAATTCATCTCCATCCCAGTGGCTCCATCCGACCCACCCAAGAAGTCGGAATTGAAATTTGTTGCTGTTGGTTCAAATGACAGTACTCCTCTGGTTTTAATAATTGTGCGACCACTGGATGCAGCATTGAAGTCACCGTCGAATGCCATGCGGTCAGCTTTCATGCCGATTGGGCCACTTGCATTCTCAATTCTCACTGTTGAGCCATTAGCACCAGAAAGAAGATCGTTTGTTGCCTGTAAACTAATCTCGCCGGTATTTGCCATAAGGTTATTACTTAGTTCTATTGACCCGCCAGCAATCAATCTGATCCCTCCATTAACTCTAACCGAATTGTTTATTCTTATATCACCTGAAGCGTTAAGAGTTAGCTTTCTACTTGAATTGTTTGTGAAACTTATAGGGTCAGTGACATTGATGTAATGTCCTCCACTTCCAGTTTGAATAGTCAAATTATTAGAATTTAGTGCAGATTCGATGGCACTTGTCTGGATCGATGTATTCTCAGAAGGCTGATAACTGTAGTAAAGACTGGAAACCGATCCCGAAGAAGTAATGTCGATATCACCTGGATCAAGCAACCACTGCCCCGTCTCTCCATTCTCAGCAAACGTTGAAACAATTGCATCATTGATTTCTAATTTTCTGCCTGAAGTTTCGATCATTCCGCCGTTTCCTCCTTGAGACCCTCCGAGAGCATTCAAATTTCCAGAAACTGAAGTTAGTGAATCCAGATCGTTAATATCACTCCATAGGACTATTGTTCCTCCATCCCCTTCTTCTAAAGCTGAAGCATCGATTACTGCATCTTTCTTCATGATAACCTCGACCGCCTCCTCCAATTCAAAAGATGGAAGCTTTTTTGGCATATCTGGATTTTTTCCACCTTGCCAATCCCCTCCTGCAAGCACCACACCTCCCCCATTTTTTCCTGATACATCTGTAATAGAATCAGTATCAAAAAGTAACTCCCGCCCCTCCATTGTAACAACTCCACCCTTTCCAGTTTCCGATGAAGCATCTACCAAACCTGAATTGTACACTTCCCCATTTTTTTCAGCCGTGAGCATAATTCTTCCACCTTCCCGCAAAATTCCCTGAGCATTGATTCTACCCGAATTATTTACTATACCTCCACGCAATGAGCTTTTTGCATTAGCAGATAAAATAACAAGCCCTTCTTTAGCATCAATCACATGATTATTTTCTACCACTGCTTTCCATTTCGAGGGATCAACTCGAACCCCTTCGAGATTATTCCCTTCAGAGAAGCGTAGTTCGATGCGTTCACCAGATGCGAGGACAGCTGTTCCTTTCTCAGCAATCACAATTCCAGAGTTACGAACTTCCTCTGCCAACAATGCAACATATCCACCAGAGGCGGAAGAAATTCTACCCTCGTTGACAATTTGATTACCATTAATTGATCTTTCGAATTTGAAATCTCCACTGATAAAATCCTCGATTTCGATTTCCAGCGTACTTGCCACCAACCCTCCAACATCAACGGTAGCATTTCTTCCAAAAAATATTCCGTTTCCATTTGTAATAAATACATTTCCGTTTGATCGTATGCTCCCGAGAATTATGCTGGGTTGTGATCCCAAAACTTGATTAATTATGGAAGATTGCCTGTCAGGCTGAATAAAGTTAACGGAAGCATCATCTCCCACATTAAACTCATTCCATTTGATTGCAGCCTTTGGTGTGAATTGCCTGATTTGCATGTGTTTGCCAAAGGTGTTCACCCTGACTTCTCCGTCCAAAACTCTTGATCCCGAGGGTAAGGATATGCTCGAACCTGCATAGTTAAACCGAGGTTTTGACAGGCATAAAAAGATAATCAAAGCTATTAAAATCTTATTAGATCCACAGATGAGCCTCTTTGAATTAAATATCATTTTCGCTGCAAATTTGTGAGCTCTCGTATCTAAAAGGCACGACTCAAAGAAAGCCAAAATCTATTTTCCTTGAGACTTCCATCTTGGTCAGAACCTGTAAGTTGAGGGTTGGGGTTTTTGCCTAAACGACGCGAAAAAATTGCATCTATGCTCGTGGACCATGGCCCATTCCATGATAGACCAATTCCTGATCCGGAGATTTCATACTCTTTCGGCCCACCTGAAGATTGGTTCCTTTTGCTAACTTTTCCCCAGTCGTAATGTGGTTTAAGCATAAGGTTAGCATTTAGAAGATAACGTAATTCCATGGAAACCAGTTGTCCCTGTGCTCCAGTAGCTTCTCCAGAAGGATATGCACGAACCCCATAAAGGCCGCCCAAACTAAAGTTTTCTGCACTATCGAGATAATCCTCCTGTCCCGTACCCGAGGCTAATCCGTCCGTCAACTGCCCTCTAATGGAACCAAAAATGCTTAGTTTTTCAGTCAAGGCTTGTTGCCTTGTAAAGCCGTAGTTATAGATTCTGTACTCTCCCTTTAATGAGGGAATGACTCCAAAACCATCAATTTCTCCCATTGAAATGGAAAGGTTGGCAGAATTCGCTCCGCCATTGCCAATTTTATCAAAGAAATTTCCAGAAAGCTCAGTTTTAAAACTATTGATTGTAGAATCCTTTACCTTTGTGTCAGAAACTTTTGTGAGATACGAACGATTGTCGGCACTTAAAGACAAGTTCAGATTAGATTTATTAGTCCGGATTATCGGATAGCTTACCTCAATTTCTCTACCATCAACAACTCCCGATATGTTTAGGGATTTGAATTCGCTAGATATAACATTGTAGTCTAGTCTGCTCACATTACATCTAAGCTTAAAACCCTCTCCTCCAAATGGAAACATGAACGATAAACTCCTGAAAAAACTTCCCTGGCTGTATAATGATTTTACTGAAAAAATCTCAGCTTGGCGAAGTGGACTGATCAATGAGCCTGAAAACACCAAACGCTCACTTCCTAAGGCTCTCGCATTAGCATTATCCAAACTAAATTCGGCAGTTGCTTTATCCTCTTTTAAAGTTTTCAAGCTCAAATCAACGAACCCTGGCTTACTACCCTCTTGCAAAAATCCGGTTAGACTCACTCCTGGAAGATCATCGGCCAGCAGAAGACCGCGGTTTAAGGCATTTGATTTATAAAATTCTCCTTCAGCTAGACCTCCTCTCACAACCGATAGAATCTTATGATTATCAACCAGAGATGAACCATCTCTCTCGATTCGTATTTCTCCTATTCGTGCTTCGAGAACTTCCAACTGCACGACTCCCTCCGTTACATCTTGCGGTGGAATAATTACTTTAGCCAAAAAACCTTTATCCTCATAATATTTTTCGATTTTGAGTCTTGCTTCTCTTAGTTTTGAAAAGGAAATTTTAGTTTCTGAATAAGGTTTCAGTAAATGTTGAATTTCTTGAATTTTAAAAAGAGAAACACCCTCAATTTCCCAAGAGCGAACTAGAACAGCATCTTCAAAATTGGATTTATCTCCATCTAAAGCATGTTCTTCTGAGATATTACCTACACAAGTATCATTCTTGTCCAAGTGGCAATTTAATGAATTAAAACAAGCAAAGAATAAGAAAGTTTTTTTCATTAGATCTACCTGAAGATACGCTAAGAAAATTAAATTATGGGCAAGATTTAATTGTTTTTATACTTGTTGTGTTTCTTTAGTGTACGCTAAGGGAATCATGAAAATGATATTATTTTTAATTATAATATCATAAATATTTAGTAAATAAAGCGTATATAAGAGATAGGATATCAGCCTATTTGTTAGAATTATCAAACTTGAAATAATACATTCAGCAATTCCAAAGATTTCGGAATTTGTGCTCGGGGTCGTAGTATTCTGCCTGTTTTTCGAGATTGAAGGCACGGATCGGTCGGGGATCATTTCCGACTCCAGCCAAATACATCCAGTTTCCATAATTACTACATGGATCATAATCGAGGAGTAGATTCTCAAAATGCTTGGCTCCAGCAAGCCAGTCCTGTCCGAGGTCATGAATCAAATAGGAAGCAACATTTTGGCGTCCCCGGTTGCTCATCCATCCAGTTCTGGCCAGTTCGATCATATTTGCATTAACAAAGGCATTTGCCGTTCTTCCCTCTTTCCAACGCAGCAAAGTTTTCGGATCGCCCTTCGTTCTAATATCACCTGCCTCTTTAATTCCACTACGCCAAAAGAGTTTCGGTCCGTTCAGGCGGCTAACAAAACGAAAAAATTCACGCCAAAGGAGTTCAAAAAATAACCAGTAGGTGCTTTCATTGGCCACCCGTTCCTCTTCATATTTCTTAATCTCCCAATAAACCTGGACAGCTGACAGGCAGCCAGAAGATAGCCATGGTGATAGTTTGGACGAATAATCGGAACCGACCATTCCGTTGCGCGTCTCCTTGTAAGATTTAAGACAATCTCTTTCCCAGATCCATTCGTTCATCCATGATTTTCCAGCATCTTCTCCGCCACGAAAATCAAGAACGGCATGTTTT
>NZKO01000121.1 GCA_002692535.1 Opitutia bacterium | reverse complement strand
TAAGACACGAAAAGTGTGTTTTTGTGCCCCACCCCCAATTCGTTACATAATATAATATTATAACAATTAATTAAGAGTTAGAGAACTATGTGTGCTGATGAAGTCCTCTACACAGGCCTGATCGAGATGCAGGAACTGGATGCTCCGGGATAGGGCCCCTGGGAGCAAAGGGCCCCACCCCAATTTACATAAAGTAGTTAGTCTAATTTGCACCCCGACAACCACATATCATTTTATCCCCTCCACCCGCAGGAACATGAAAGTAAGTCAGTTAAACGATGAAGGGGTCTAAACAGCTTTATCGGAAGTAGGTTCACAATGGTTAGGGATAAGGACTCTAAGAGGCAAAAAAGGCACACCAAATGACATAAAAGTCTTTTACTGAAAATTAATTATGAGTTGGTTCGAATACCGTTAATTATAATCCCTAAAATGGTAATTGCGGCGACCACTAACTTGCTTTTTTTAATTACTCCTCCACTGGATTAGGTTTCAGCGGATTGATCTTTAAAATATCAATTGCGTTAGTAAGTGCGCTTCGCTCTAATTTCCCCTCTTCAACAATTGCTGTCAAAGCCTTTAATGTGATATATCTTGCATCTATCTCAAAAAAGTCTCTTAAAGCTGCTCTTGTATCCGACCGACCGAAACCATCAGTACCCAGCACTTTATATTGATCTTTCACCCAAGCTCGAACCAATTCGGGGTAGGCCCTGACATAATCCGTAACGGCAATTACAGGACCGTCTACTGATGCTAAGCACTTTGTAATATACGGCATCCTAGGATCACTTTCAGGATTAAGCATATTCCATCTTTCGCAGTTGATTGCCTCCTTTCGCAGCTCACCAAAGCTAGTGACAGAGTAAACATTTGATGCAACTCCAAATTGCTCATCGAGCATTCGAGCAGCTTCAAGCACCTGCTGTATTATTGAACCACTTCCAAGAAGCTTAACCTTTGGTCCCTCTTGTTTTTTTGAAGATTGGAGAAGGTACATTCCTTGTAGTATCCCCTCCTTGATGTCTTTAGCCATTGGTGGCTGACGATAGTTCTCATTATAGAGGGTTATGTAATAAAAACCGTTATCGTCTCCACCCAACATCTGGCGTATGCCCTCTTCCATAATAATAGCTAACTCATAACCAAAGGCGGGATCATAAGCTCTACAGGTCGGAACCGTGGCTGCATAAAGATGGCTCTGCCCGTCTTCATGTTGCAATCCCTCTCCAGAAAGTGTGGTTCTTCCCGCTGTAGCACCCAGCAAAAAACCCCTAGTTTTACAATCTGCTGCATTCCAAATGAGATCCGCAACACGCTGAAAACCAAATATGGAATAGAAGATGTAACAGGGGATCATTGGCTGATTTGAGTGAGAATATGCTGCCCCTGCCGCGATCCATGAACCCATAGAGCCTGCCTCTGTTATACCCTCTTCCAGGATCTGGCCTTTTATATCTTCACGATAGTAGGCTAACTGGTCGACATCTTGTGGAATATAGTTTTGTCCCCAAGGAGAGTAGATACCGAATTTTCGAAACATGTCCTGCATACCAAAAGTTCGAGCCTCATCTGCAACAATTGGTACTACCCGCTGACCGATTTCACTATCTTGCATGACTTTGGTTAATAAGCGAACTGCAACCATGGTGGTACTTATAGCACGGTCACCGGTATCGCTGTGAAATATGGTAAATAATGATGGCTGGACTTGATTTATCATTTTAGCCTTCTGCCTGCGGGCAGGAAGATATCCCCCAAGACTTCTCCTACGCTCATGCAAATAGCGCATTTCTATGCTCTCTTCATCCGGTCTGAGGAATTTCAGTTCTGCAACTTCTTTGTCGTTTAACTGAATATTAAATCTGTCACGGAACTCTTTTAATGCCTTCTGTGTGAGTTTCTTGGTCTGGTGTGAGCTGTTTAAGCCCTGACCGGCAGTCCCCATGCCATAGCCTTTAGTTGTCTGAGCCAAAATCACTGTTGGCTGACCTTTATGCAACATAGCACTTTTGTAAGATGCATAAATTTTGATAGGGTCATGTCCCCCCCTTTGCAACATATCAATTTCAGAATCAGACATATTTGCTACTAAGGCCGCCAACTCCTCATATTTTGAAAAGAAATTCTCTCGGTTATACATCCCATCAGTGGCAGAAAGCTTCTGGAACTCTCCGTCTATGGCTTCAGACATGCGTTTTAAAATCCAGCCATCTTTGTCCCGGGCAAAAAGAACATCCCAGTTAGAACCCCAAAGACATTTGATAACATTCCAACCCGCTCCAGCAAATAGAGTCTCAAGTTCCTGGACGATATTGCCATTTCCACGCACCGGGCCATCTAAACGCTGCAAGTTACAGTTTACAACCAGAGTAAGATTATCTAGCTGCTCTCTCGCGGCTAGAGATATACCCGCTAGTGATTCCGGCTCATCCATCTCTCCGTCACCAACAAAGGCCCAAACATTTCTAGCACTTGGTTCAAGGAGTTCTCGATTCTCCAAATAACGCTGAAAACGTGCTTGGTAGATGGCAGAAAGAAGGCCCAATCCCATAGAACCAGTTGGGAACTGCCAGAAATCTGGCATCAGGGTCGGGTGGGGGTAAGATGATAGTCCTTTACCAATGCCACCACTTACCTCACGACGGAAATAGATGAGATTCTCTTCACTCAGTCTGCCCTCAAGATAAGCTCGGGCATAAATGCCAGGTGCTGCATGTGGTTGGAAATAAACCAAATCACCTGGATGGTCATCAAACGGAGCGACAAAAAAATGATTGAAGCCCACTTCAAAAAGATCGGCAATTGATGCATAGGTGGCAATATGACCTCCCAGTTCAGCGTTAGCCATATTCGCTCTCATAACCATCATCAATGCATTCCACCTGTGAATTGCTGTAATCCGGGCTTCTAAATCAAGATCACCAGGGTAAGGTGGTTGATCCCCAACAGATATGGTATTTCGATAAGGGGTAGTGTGCCGGGTATGAAATCGGCCACCTTCTTTGCGCCCAAACTCAATGAGCTTATCCATCAAAAATTCAGCCCTTGGAATACCATCCCGGAAAATTACCTCGGAAAGACTGTCCAGCCAATCTTTGGTTTCTTCATAATCTGTTTCTAACTTTAAGTTAGGAAAATGCGCTGGTGAAATCGGTTTCAGGCTCATAGGGTATCTCCAAGAGTTGTTTAAAAGAATGTAGATGATTTCTTGAAATTATAATATATCTATAAATTGATCATTAATCATTGCTTTCTAAGGATTAAAAGATTAATATCGAGCAATTTTAATTAAATTTATAACTATTTTGAGCAATTTTAATAAACATCTAAAAATTGATGAAGTTGACCTTTTAATTCTAAACCGACTTCAAAATGAAGCTCGGATAAGCAACGTTGCACTTGCGGATTCCGTGAATCTTTCCCCGGCACCATGCATGAGGAGAGTGCGAGAGCTTGAAAAAAAAGGGTTCATCTCAAGTTACACAACCTTGCTAGATGCTGACAAACTTGGTTGGGAGGTCAGCATTTTCATAGAGGTAAGACTTGAACGTCAGGTAGAAAGTAACCTTATCGATTTTGAGAAATGCATTAATAGCTTCCCTGAGGTTATGGAATGCTATCTTATGACAGGAAACTCAGACTATCTTCTAAGGGTAGTCGGAAGGGATCTTAAATCATTACAGAGCTTTATTACCGATAAACTGGCAGCCACCCCAAACGTTGCTAACCTTCGCTCGTCTATAGCACTCAAACAAGTGAAATATAAGACTGCTTTACCTATAGATATTGAATAAAAATCAATTAAAAAGATAAGTTAAGATCCATTACCTCCAAAACCACCCAAGGGGCCACTCTTTGGCAAATGTACTATAAGATTTACGAAAACTGTAATCCCGCTCCGAAGGAAATAATCTGCAAATGCGGAAAAGTGCTCATTAAGATGAGTAATGGCAAACCTAGGAGGGTCTTAGAATGCTGTTGTGTAGATTGCTACCAGCACAATGAATGGGCTTCAGTGATGGGAGGACCTAACGTCCCAGTTATTCCAACCCTTTCATATTGGGATAATGATATTGTTGTAATTCGTGGAGAAGAGCATCTCAAAGTTGTTCTCCTCCGGGAAGACGGTCGTTCAAAAAGAACCACAGCAACCTGTTGCTTCTCAACACTAATGGTTGATCACCCTTATTATAGTGGTGTTATGTTCATGCTTTTTGAGGATGCCTGCAGAGTTCAACAGGATGAGCCTGATGTTCCTCCTACCAAAACTCGCCCTGCTGAATCTAGGATATATTTAAAGGACTTTGATACTTCTCGTGGAACTTTACCTGAATTCCGCGGTGATCCTACTCGAGTCCATCAGACTTGTTGTCCAGAATACATTAAAGGTTGGAACCGTAAATCCTCACCAACACTTGATAATCCCTCTGGTGAAAAGATTCAGGCATTATTTGAGAGGATTCCTGAAATGATTCTCGGACTTGATCAGGGCAAAAGAATCAACAACCTCAAAGATTGTTCTCCAGGATATATTTAAGGGATACCCGTACCAAGGGGTTGTCATTCTATACATAAAGAATATAGTTCTGATCGAAATGCATTAGCTGGATGCTCCGGGATATGGCCAAGGGCGCATTGTGCCCATCCCATCAAAGAGGTCGCCCTTTTATAAATAACTTTCTTGTTCACTAAATTCTCCCC
>NZKO01000120.1 GCA_002692535.1 Opitutia bacterium | reverse complement strand
TCTGGTTTGCTTGAATACAGTTCTTACGACAAAGACTCAGGCACCATTGCTGAGCCGGAAGAATTGATTGCGGCAGAAGTAATCTTTACCTTCTAAAACTTTCAGTCTAGTACGTTTGTTCTACGGGTGGGCACATATGCCCACCCGTTTTTTTTATGTATATTTTTGTATAATTAATAAAAATATTCAAATTAATGAATATAATTTATTATAAGTAATTTTTTTCTTTTTATATAAAAAACAAATTTTGGCACGAAAAATGGAACAGTGCTCAAAACCCCTTGATCATTTCCTTTTCTTGGGAAAATACTAATATTCAATCGTAAATAAATTAATGAAAAAAAATAAACTTAAATTAGCAATTGTTGCATTGCTTGGTTTAGCGTTCTCAATCCCTCAACTTCATGCGGTAAAGATTGGCGTGCTCCATTCCCTAAGTGGAACCATGGCCATTTCTGAAACTTCCCTAAAGGATGTTGTGATGATGGCAGTGAAAGAAATTAATGAGGCGGGTGGAGTGCTTGGAGAAAAAGTGGAAGCCGTTGTGGTGGACCCTGCTTCTGACTGGCCCCTCTTTGCTGAAAAAGCAAAAGAGCTGATTACTGAGGAAAAAGTTGCCGTTACTTTTGGTTGCTGGACTTCCGTTAGCCGCAAATCCTGCCTTCCTGTCTTCGAAGAGGAAAATGCCTTATTGTTTTATCCCGTCCAATATGAAGGCGAAGAGCAGTCATTGAATGTTTTTTACACAGCTGCTTCCCCAAATCAACAATTGGTTCCTGCCGCCAAGTACATGGCAGAAGAAATGGGATGTAAGAAATTCTATCTTCTGGGTACGGACTATGTTTTCCCCCGCACAGCCAATAAGGTATTGAAAGCTTACTTAAAGGCTCAGGGTGTTCCTGATGAAAATGTCATGGAAGAATATACACCTTTTCATCATCAGGACTATCAGACTATCGTATCCAAGGTTAAAGAATTCGCCGCTTCCGGCGATGCCTGCATCCTTTCAACAATCAATGGTGACAGTAATGTTCCCTTTTACAAGGAATTCGCGAATCAAGGGTTAACCTCTGATGACTGCCCAATCATGGCATTCTCTGTTTCTGAGGACGAACTTCGTGCTATGGACGTACCACCACTTGTAGGTCACTTGGCTGCCTGGAATTATTTTCAGAGTGTAAAATCTCCTGAAAATGCTGCCTTTGTTAAAGCCTTCAAAAAATTCTGTGTTGAGTCTGGTCTTCCTGGCGGAGCGAAAAGAGTTACATGCGATCCAATCGAAGCGGCTTACTTCGGAGTCTA
The DNA here is from genome assembly GCA_002692535.1 of Opitutia bacterium. Taxonomy (GTDB): domain Bacteria; phylum Verrucomicrobiota; class Verrucomicrobiia; order Opitutales; family Seribacteraceae; genus Seribacter. Next base: position 8,666 of record NZKO01000120.1, on the reverse strand, counting down.
TGTTTGGAAAGCAGCCGTAGAAAAGTGCGGTTCTTTCGATGTAGATAAGGTACGTAAAGCAGTATACGGCTTGGAATTCGATGCACCTGGCGGCAAGAAGTCGATGCATCCCACCAATCAGCATACCCTCAAACCTGTGTATATTGGCGAGATTCTTAAAAACGGACAGTTTAAGATTGTATACGCAAGTGATGGATTGGTTTCTCCGGATTCTTACAGTTCTTATCTGTGGCCTGATGGTGATTTTCCAAAACCTACCGGCGGACCTAATGGGGACGGATCCCTCTAATTAAAAATCTCTTTAATTATTTTTAATTGGACTCGGGATGAGTCATCTCATCCCGAGTCCATTTTTTTGGAAAGTCTTTCCGCTATTGAATAATTTTTGCTCACTACTGATCTTTTTGGGATTAATTCCGGTTTCTTTTGCCCAAGATAAAAAAGTTCCGGTTGAGACAAGTATTGAAACGAACACTCAACCCAATATTGATTTGCTTTCCCAGCTCCCAATACTTGCCTCGGGGGATGATGAATTAATAACTGAAGCAATCACCAAGCTTGCCAAAACAGGGGACACAAGACTCGAAAGTTTTTTCGAACTCTACCGGCAGGGGAGCGTCTACAATTGGCCTACCGAAGACGGTGAAATACGTATAGTCGTCAATTTGGAGACCGTAATGGATGATGACTTTAATGAGTTTGCTCCATTGTTAGAGCCACTCACTGGGAAGCCTTTTTTAGTCGATGGTAAGCAGGCTAAGCCTGACCTCCTTGACTTGGAAGATATAAGTCCTGGACGCAAGTTGCGTTCTCTAGTAAATTCTTCAAAGTTTCTTATTCGTCTTTTTTCTCCGGACTATGAAACAAGAATTTCCGGAGTTAAAAAATGTGGGGATCCCCCTTTTATGACCGAAGCGATGACATCTCTTCAGGATATTTCAAATGACAAGGAAGAGGAGGAGAAAATACGCTGGACTGCCAGTGAAAGTATAGCATTGATTGGTTTTGGGCAAAAATCTGAGGATTTTGAAGGACTCACATCTCGCATGGATGCTTTGGAAAAACTGTCCTTACTCAATAGTTTACGAGCATTGGCGCGCATTGATGGTTTTGAAAAAGATGTTGAGGCTTTGGAGAACTCCGAAAAAATAAACTCCAAACAATCCGCTACCCTTTATAAAAGAATTTCCAAAGTAAAAAAAATCTTAGAGAGTCACAAGAGCTCGGTTGAGTTAGCGGGTAATCTTTTTCGCGGGCTTTCTTATGGCAGTGTCCTAATTCTTATCGCACTGGGACTCGCCATCACCTTCGGTTTAATGGGTGTGATTAACATGGCACACGGAGAACTTGTGATGATCGGTGCCTATGCAACCTATGAAGTGCAGATGTATTTCGGACATTCTCCGGAAAATTCAGTAAACGAATACTATTTTTTCGCCTTGCCCATCGCTTTTATTGCCTCCGCCGCGGTAGGACTTTTGATGGAAAAATTTGTGGTTCGACATTTATATAATCGCCCGCTCGAATCCCTTCTGGCAACTTGGGGAGTGTCCTTACTGCTCATTCAATTAGTCAGACTAAGGTATGGAGATAACATCGGAGTTAATGCACCAACCTGGGCTCGGGGGGGCTATGAGATTTCTCAGGATGTAGTTTTACCTTTTGCTCGACTCTACCTGCTGGCTTTGTCAGCAGCATGCGTGGCTTTCATCTATTTTATTATCCGTAAAACCCGAAAAGGGATGCTGATACGGGCAACCATGCAGAACCGGGACATGGCGAGCAGTCTGGGCGTCCGTACTCGCAATGTCGACCGCTTTACTTTTGCCCTGGGCTCAGGAATTGCCGGAGTGGCGGGATACGGTTGGACGATTGTTGGGGGAGTTACCCCCGATATGGGGACCAAGCTTTTTATCGTTGATTCCTTTTTGGTGGTGGTGGCCGGGGGAGTTGGAGAATTAGCTGGGGTTTTATGCTCCGGTCTTGGCATTGGAGTTATAACAAAACTAATAGAACCTCTTGAGTTTGGAGGTTTTATCATTGGTCCCGTTTGGGGGAAGGTAATCTTACTTGCCTTGATTGTGGCTTTTATTCAGTACAAACCAGCCGGTTTATTTGCACCCAAAGGACGCCTGGGAGATAAAAAATGAAGAACTCCGACGAAAAGCTGATTGAGAATAAAGGCTCTTTTGGGGCACTCTTACTTATTGGATTCGCAGTTTTACCTTTTCTTTACGGAGAGGGAATTTTCTCGATAGGTGACATTAATATGCTGGGGAGATATATGTCATTTGCAATCTTAGCATTAGGGCTAGGTTTGCTCTGGGGATATGTGGGGATTCTCAGCCTTTGTCAGTTTACTTTCTTTTGCTTAGGAGCCTATGCAATGGGTATGCATCTAGCCCATCACGGAGGACCCGAAGGGATTATTGATGCCAATGGTTGGAAAATCCCCGCCTGCCTTTTTGTTGTTTATCCTTACGATGTGGGAGAATCCTCGGGAGATGCACTGGTACCCGGTTTTTGGAAACCCTTTTGGAATCTTCCGCTTACTTTAATCCTTGGAATTTTGATTCCCGGGGTAACCGCGTTTTTATTGGGTTATTTTGTCTTCCGCAGTCGGGTCAGGGGAGTTTATTTTGCCATATTAACCCAAGCAATAGCTGTTGCGGGTTGGTTGGTTTTTTGCCGAAACGATGTCATGCTTTGTGGAACCAACGGATTGACTCGCTTTGATGTCATCGCTCCGTCTGAGTCTTTTCATACATTCAATCCTGTAGATGCAAAAGATAGTTGGATTGCTTCCCACGGAGCCAATATGGATTACGATTTAAATGGGGATGAAAAACTCGATCAACTTGACTACTCTATTGCAGATGTTGGTTTTTCCCTCTCTTCGGAAAGGGTGCAGCTCTGGCTTTATTGGATTACTCTTTCCTGTTTGTTCGGAGCCTACCTATTGTGCCGATGGATTGTGAAATCAAGGCTGGGAAAAGTGCTGCTAGCGATCAGGGATGATGAACCCACGCTACATTTTTTTGGGTACAAACCTCATATCTACAAAATTTTCGCCTTTTGTATCGCAGCCGCACTGGCTGGTCTTGCCGGAATGCTATTTGTTCCGCAGATGAAGATTGTTACTCCCTCCAACATGGAGGCTTACCGATCCGTCCTTGTTGTCGTTTGGGTAGCCGTTGGAGGTCGCAGTTCTTTGGGTGGAGCGGTACTGGGTGCTTTAAGTGTAAATCTTTTATATAATTTTCTGACATCTGAGCAGGATTTATTGTTTTTTAAGTGGAGTCCCGATTATTGGCCCATTCTTCTGGGGCTAATTTTCATTGCCGTCGTTCTCTATTTACCGAATGGCTTGATTGAAATTGTTAACAAGTTAAAGAAGAAGTTTGCATCCTCCCACCTCGTGACGAATTCATCTCAAAAATGAGTACGACCGAAACAGATAAGGATTCAGAAATTGAAATAATTTCAGACTCTTTAAAGAAATATGCTGAGTTCCGCCCAAGTGTGGTTCAGTCATCTATATGGTCTAAAAAGTTCGTTTTGTTTGTGGAGAATCTCTCGGTTTCCTTTGATGGCTTTAAAGCGGTGGACATCCCTCAATACGGTATAGAACACGGGGAATTAAGAGTAATTATTGGTCCAAATGGAGCAGGGAAGACTACCTTTTGTGATTTGGTGAGTGGAAAAACCAAACCATCAACTGGTCGGGTTTATTTTGACGAAAAAGAAATAACTCAATTGGATGAGTCAGATATTGCATTGTGCGGCATTGGTCGTAAATTCCAGACTCCCACCGTTTTTGACAGTTTAACAACTTATGAGAATCTTCTTTTGGCCTTGCCCGGCAATCAGGGATGGAAGAACAATTTACTTCAACCAGAATCCAAAGAGGAGGTTGAGAAAATTGATGAGATTCTCGAGAAAGTCTCTTTGATAAATCAAAGAGAGATGCCTGCCAAATCTCTTAGTCATGGACAACGCCAATGGCTGGCAATTAGTGCTTTGATTATTTCCAAGCCCAAACTCCTTCTGGTAGATGAGCCTGCTGCAGGTTTAACGGACCTGGAAACAGAGCAAACCGCTGATTTGCTTCTCGAGTTGGCTGAGGAGCATACTATCGTGGTTATTGAACACGATATGGATTTCGTAAGAAGACTTGGAAAAACAGTCACTGTTTTAAACGAAGGTCAAGTCTTAGCGGAGGGAATGATTGACGAAATGGAAAAAAATGAAGAAGTGATGGAGGCATACTTGGGTCGATGAATACCGAAGCTTCTGAAACAGAGCCTGATCATGGTAGCCAAAATCCTTATCTTGAAATCTCGGGCCTCGAGTTTTCTTACGGTGAGGTTAAAGTTCTACACGGTCTTGAATTCCAGTTAGTTGCTGAAAGTATTGGTTGCGTTATGGGTAGAAACGGAGTTGGTAAAACCACCTTTTTGAGAAACCTCGTCGGTTTGGAAACTCCATCCGCAGGCAAGATCTCGATTGAAGGAAAAGATGCAACCAAATTAGAAGCTTATCAAAGAGCATGTAATGGGATCGGTTATGTTCCGCAAGGTCGCCAAATTTTTCCACTTCTCACGGTGGAGGAAAATTTATTGGTTGCTTTGGAAGCAGCTGGAATTACTGAGAAATCGATTCCCTCTTCGGTCTACGAGACTTTTCCTGTTCTTCATCAAATGAGAAAAAGGCGTGGCGGAGACCTTTCCGGTGGCCAGCAACAGCAATTAGCAATTGGTCGTGCGTTGGTAACCAGGCCGAAATTTCTTGTGCTCGATGAACCGACTGAAGGCATCCAGCCCAATGTAATTACCATGATTGGGGAGGTTATTCGTAAGTTGGTTGATGAACATGGTATGACGATTCTACTGGTTGAGCAGTATGTTGATTTTGTCCGCAAATTTTCAGATAGTTTTGCGGTAATGAACAGGGGGCGTTTCGTTGCCAAGGGATCGGTTGATGAATTAGACTCTTCTACAATTCACAAGCACTTAAGCGTATAGATGAAACAATGCACCTGACACCCAGAGAAAAAGACAAATTAATGATTGTGGTGGCGGCTGATTTGGCTCGCCGTCGAAAAAACAGGGGAGTTCTGCTCAATTACCCTGAATCAGTCGCTCTTATTACTTACGAAGTAATGGAGGGTGCAAGAGATGGGAAAAGCGTGGCCGACTTGATGAGCTATGGTTCAACCATCCTGAAAAAGAATGAGGTGATGGAAGGAATTTCTGAAATGATCCATGAGGTACAGGTGGAAGCGACTTTCCCTGATGGAACCAAACTGGTAACCGTTCACAATCCAATAAGATGAAGCCCGGAGAAATCGTAACTTGTAAGGAAGAAGATTTTATCAATGCCAATCCAGACCTTGAGACCAAATTAATCAAAGTAAGCAATTTGGGAGATCGTCCGATTCAGGTGGGGAGTCATATGCATTTTTTCGAAGTCAACAGGGCACTAGAATTCGATCGAGAAGAAGCAAAGGGGTTCAGGTTGAATGTTCCTGCAGGGACAGCTGCACGCTTTGAGCCTGGAGATTCAAAAGAAGTCGAATTAGTGGCTTTAGCCGGGAAACGTGAAGTTTTTGGTCTGAATAATTTGACTGAAGGGAGCGTAGATCAATGAGTCTAAAACTTACCCGAATGCAATATGCGGAAATGTATGGTCCCACGACTGGAGATCAGGTTAGGTTGGGAGACACCGAACTTTTCATCGAGGTTGAAAAAGATTTGATAGCCGAAAATGGTGGCTATGGAAATGAGATCAAGTTTGGCGGAGGCAAGGTCATTCGAGATGGAATGGGGCAGTCTCCCCTTACTTTGGATGACAAGTGCCTTGACTTGGTTATTACCAATGCGACCTTGATGGATCCTTTTCTTGGAGTTATCAAGGCCGATGTTGGGGTAAAAAATGGTTTAATTGCAGGAGTAGGGCATGGCGGGAATCCGCTTATACAAGACGGAATCGATCCACAAATGGTAGTTGGGGCAAGTACGGAAGTTATTGCTGGTGAAGGTATGATTCTAACGGCTGGTGGCTACGATTCTCATATTCATTTTATTTGTCCACAGCAAATTGAAGAGGCCCTCGCTAGTGGCGTGACCACAATGACTGGAGGGGGAACGGGTCCTGCAACTGGCACGAATGCAACGACCTGTACTCCGGGAGCTTGGAATATAGGGAAAATGCTCCAAGCGGCAGATGATTTTCCGATGAATTTAGGATTTCTTGGCAAAGGAAACAGTTCCAATCCGGAAGCGTTACGCGAGCAGGTAAGGGCAGGAGTTATTGGACTAAAACTTCACGAGGACTGGGGCACCACTCCTTCGACGATTGATACCTGTCTTGGCGTTGCGGATGAGATGGACGTGCAGGTCGCCATTCACACGGACACTTTGAACGAAGCTGGCTTTGTTGAGGATTCGGTAGGGGCTTTTAAGGGAAGAGCCATACATACTTTTCATACGGAGGGAGCGGGCGGTGGCCATGCACCGGACATTATTAAAGTTTGTGGAGAGCCAAATGTTCTCCCGTCTTCGACCAACCCAACCCGGCCATTTACCGTAAATACAATCGATGAGCATTTGGACATGTTGATGGTGTGCCATCATTTAGATTCTAAGATTCCGGAGGACGTTGCATTTGCGGAATCAAGAATTAGACCTTCCACCATTGCTGCTGAAGATATTCTTCATGATCGTGGAGCTTTTTCAGTCATGGCCAGTGATAGCCAGGCGATGGGTAGAGTCGGAGAGGTTCTCTGCCGTACCTGGCAGACTGCCGATAAAATGAAACGTCAGTTTGGAAAACTGGAATCTGATACTCATGGAAAAGCCGATAACTTTCGTGTTCTCCGTTACTTGGCAAAGTATACCATCAACCCTGCAATTGTTCATGGTATGTCCGATAATATCGGATCAATCAGTGTAGGAAAAATTGCTGATTTAGTTTTATTCAAACCCGCCTTTTTTGGAGTAAAACCCGAATTGGTGTTAAAGGGTGGATTTATCGCGTACGCAAACATGGGCGACCCGAATGCATCCATACCTACTCCACAGCCTATGCATTACCGTCCGCAATTTGGATCTTTCGGGAAAGCACGAACCTCAACCTCAATGACTTTCGTAAGTCAGGCTTCCATGGAGGGAGAATCTTTGCAGCATCTTGGTTTACAAAAAAAACTGATTCCTGTTCGTAACACTCGCGAAATTGGCAAAAAAGATATGGTTTTAAATGACGCATTGCCAAAGATGGAAGTCGACCCGGAAACCTATACCGTCAAAGCAGATGGAGAGGAGTTACATTGTGAACCGGCTAAAGTCGTTCCCTTGGCTCAGAGATACTTTCTTTTTTGATTATGATCATCATTAAGAATCTTAATGAAATTAAATTGAAGAAGTGCGAAAATGAAATTTTATTAACAGTTGAAAGAAGAGTCCTAGCCAAAAGGAGATGGCGAGGACAGGCAGATGATGGTACCGATTTTGGCTTTGATCTTACATCGCCTCTTCGAAATGGAATTTGTTTTCATAAGCAGGAAAATAGAAATTATGTAATAGATCAAAAGCCCGAGTCAGTTTTCAAAATTCCCTATTCCAATCCCAATGAGGCTGCACACTGGGCATGGCAAGTTGGGAATCTTCATTTTCCCGCTCAATTTCAGGATGCATACCTTTTGGTTGAAGGAGATTATGCGGTAAGGCTGATGCTTGAACGCAATCAAATTCCTTTTGACGAATCAACTGAGGTTTTTCAGCCCGTTATGGCTGCGTCTTCGCATCATCATGGGAATGGAAAATTACTTAAATATCTCAATATGTGGTAACCTAATTTTGATTGTGAATTCAAAAGAATCAGACTGGTTAGGTGGACTTCTTCAGACTACCGATACACTTTTCCCCTCCGGCGGTTATGCACATTCCTATGGGCTGGAGGAATTGGTCGCATTGGGAAAAGTCCAGTCCAAGGAGGACTTAGAGGAATTTCTAGTTTGGCAAATTCTACCATCTTTGGAGCAGTTGGAATTACCTTATTTGGGGTTTTGTTATGAAGCGGTTGCAAATCGTGACTACGCCGAACTATTAATTTTAAATGACGAGATTTCTGCATGGAAATTAACTCGAGAAATAAGAGATGCTGGGAATTCACAGGGAACTCAGTTGCTCCGGATGATCCTTGAAATTCATCAATGTCCCGTTTCCAAAAAGTTTAAACAGTTTTTGCATGAGAGTGGAGATACCTGTCAGCAGATTACAGCAACTGCACTTTTAAGGAATTTTCAGGAAGTACCCCTTAGCTCAACGATGATCGCGTGGATATACCAGTCTGTTTCAAATTTTTGTTCAGCATCAGTCAAATTACTGAGATTGGGTGAGATCGCCTGTCAAAAAATAATCCACAATTGTATCAATAAGGAAAAGGTGCAGACCGTACTTAATGGAGCTTTGAAGATAAAAAGGGGGGCTGCCGGTTCATTTAATCCCATGCTCGACCTGGCATCTGCCCGTCACGAACTTGCATTTTCCAGACTTTTTATATCATGACTGAAAATAATAAGAATCAATTCAGCCGTCCTGTTAGGGTGGGGATTGGCGGACCTGTGGGTTCAGGAAAAACGATGCTTACTTTGCGTTTGTGTGAAG
>NZKO01000119.1 GCA_002692535.1 Opitutia bacterium | reverse complement strand
TGATCATGAGAGGTTAAATTTACTCGACAGTTACCGACTTTGCTAAATTTCGAGGTTTATCGACATCCAAACCACGCAATCTGGCAAAATGATAAGCAAACAATTGCAAAGGTAGGTTCGCTAGGATCGGACGGACTACTTCGTGAGAGTCAGGCAGAAGAAACACATCATCAGCCGCCTCTTCAGGGATCTCCACACTGTGGGGAGCAATCGCCAACACAGGTCCATTGCGGGCTTTTACCTCCTGCATATTTGCAATAGTCTTTGCCGACAAATCACTTCCTTCAACGATGAAAACAGACGGACATTCAGGATTAATCAGCGCTATCGGACCGTGCTTTAATTCGGCTGCTGGATATCCCTCCGCATGAGCATATGAAATTTCCTTTAGCTTCAGAGCACCCTCAAGTGCAACTGGATACAAACTTTGTCTTCCCAGAAAGAGCAAATGCTCCGCTTTTGAATACTTGATGGCAAGTTCTCGAATCTGTTCCCCTTGCTGCAATACCTGAGCAACCAAACCTGGAAGTTGATTTAGGGCTTCAACAATAGACTGGCCATCCATGGGTGAAAGATCACGCATACGGCCAAGAGCTAAGCCCAACATTGCACACAAGCATACCTGAGAAGAAAAGGCCTTGGTTGATGCGACTCCAATTTCCGGACCTACACGCTGATAAACTCCACCATCCGTTTCCCGAGCCAGAGAAGAACCAACGACATTGGTAATGCCCAAAGTAAGAAGTCCTTTAGTCTTGGATTCACGCACTGCTTCAAGGGTATCCAAAGTCTCCCCCGATTGACTAACAGCAATAACTAGCGATTTCCCAGCTTTAGGGGAATTCCGATATCTAAATTCAGAGGCATGCTCGACTTCCACTGGAACTCTTGCAAGCCGTTCAATAAGGTATTCGCCCACCATGCACGCATGCCTGGCAGTTCCGCAGGCAACAAAGATTATGCGGTCAAGATCACGCAAAACTTCATCATGACCTTCAAGCCCTCCTAACTTCGATGTTGTACCATCATCTCCAAATCGGCCGCGCAAGGTATTTTTTAATGCAGTGGGTTGCTCATATATCTCCTTCTCCATGTAGGAATCGAAATCACCCAACTCGACCTCCTCGGAGATCTGATCAACAGGGAGAGCAACCGCTTGGGCTTCCTGACCTTCGAGGTTTGTGATGCGGAAGTCTGATCCATTGAGAATGGCCAATTCACCATCATTTAAAAAGACGGCCTCTTTGGCTCTTCCAACGAAAGCCGAAGCATCACTGGCAATGAAATTTGCATCGTCACCAAGCCCAACAACCAAAGGGGAACCCCTACGGGCACCAATCATTGTATCTGGATAATCCAAGCAAAGAACGGCAACACCATATGCACCCCTGCATTTAGGAAGTGCTTGTCGTATGGCATCGACAAAACGATCATCACCATCCGGTAACTCCGAATAATGATAGGCAATCAAATTACAAAGTACTTCAGAGTCAGTTTCTGATGAAAATTTTATTCCTTTGTTGGTAAGAAATCTTTTGAAAGTACCAAAATTTTCGATCACTCCATTATGCACCATCACAAACTTTCCATCATGGCTTACATGTGGATGAGTATTGGAAACGGTAACCGACCCGTGAGTCGCCCATCTTGTATGAGCAATTCCTAAAGAAGATTTGGAACTCTTTCTTTTTACTAGATTAGCGAGATTTTTTACCCGACCCGTCTCTCGAGTCATTGAAAATGCATTTCCTTCATGAAATGCCACTCCAGCCGAGTCATAGCCACGATATTCAAGCCTTCGCAATCCATCGATGAGGGAATCCTGCGCGATACCTTTGCCTAAATAACCAACTATTCCACACATGCTATTAACTTCTATGACATAATTTGGAATAGTTCAATTTTATTGGAACTAAAACAATAAGCCTCGAACTTGTCGCATTATTTAATACAACTTATCCGTCTGACATTATTACAAACTAAAGCCTTTTCGATTATTATCTATTGAGTTAGTTTCAAAAAATGTCCCTATTTGTTTCCGATTTTTCGAACATGAAAATAAATGGAAGTAATTTTTGCTGTTTGCTTGTGCAGCTATTTTTGATGGTCAAATCGCAAATGAGTTGGTTGACAGCTGAAGAATTCAGCAAACCCAACTTTATTATTTTGGTTAATCATGACCATGCAGTAAGCACGTTGGGGCTTAGAAATAGTACTTTTCAAAAACTAAATCCGACAACAAACATTACAGCACTTGCTGAAGATGGATGGTTTTTCTCCAATGCATTCTGCTCAAATGGCAGCTCTGCACCCTCCACTGCAACTCTTTTAACCGGTAAATTTGCCCATCAACATGGACTTCTTAGCAATGGTCAAAAGTTTGACCCCAATCAGCCAACGCTATTGAAAGCCCTCACCTCCAAAGGCTATGAAACTGCTTTGTTCGGAAGATGGGATTTGTTAATAGAGCCGGCAGAGTTTGATCACTGGGAAGTGCTTGATAATGCCAATGTTTTTTTTAATCCCACTTTCATTTCCGTTTTAGGAAAAAGACAAATCGAAGGCCATACAACTGATATTACGAGCGACCTCTTAATTCAATGGATCAAAAAAAGGGGAGCTTCAAAGAAACCTTTTGTTGCATTTGTTTTTTTTAATGCGACTCAAAGGCCATGGATGCCAACATTAAGGCAATTAGAAACCTATAATGACATTTTGCTTCCAGAACCAGAGACTCTCTTTTCCAATCAGAAAGAAATGGCACCAGCGTCCAGATACCAACGAAATGAAATTGCCAAAGACTTGAATCTGACAAACGACCTCTTCATGGGATTACCTGAAAAGCCAAACAAACAGACGTCTGGTTTTACTGAAGTTTATCGGGAAAATCTATCAAACATGAATGAAGAACAATTTTCAACTTGGCAACTAATGTGGAGAGCCGAAAATGAAGCCTATCTTAGAGATATTCCGGTAGAAGACGAACTCATTCGGTGGAAATATCAGCGCTTTGCCAAAAATTATCTTAGGTGTGTCCGCGATGTGGATGAGAATATTGGGAGAATCAGATCTTTTTACGAGGAATTTTCAACCGGAAAATGCTTTTTTGCCTACACTGCCCACCAAGGAAGGTTTGTGGGAGAAAATGGGTGGTTTGGCTCTCAATGGATGATGGATCAGAGCATGAGGATTCCTTTAATTATAACAACAATAAACGGTGAGGAGACAGTCTCCAAGACAATTCAATATAATGTCCAAGATATTGATTTTGCACCTACAATTTTGAGCATGGCGAACTGTGAAAGTCTTGAAGCAAGTCACGGAATTGCACTAAATTCGGAAGATTGGAATTCGACAAGTTTGCGTGAGAGGAAGGCACTTTACTTCCACCACTATGATTTTCCCGGGCCCTCAATGATTGCTAAGCATAATGGGATAAGAACCGACACACACAAGTTGATCAATTACTACCAATTTGGTGAATGGGAGTTATTTGATGTTTTAAGTAATCCACTCGATTCAAAAAATATTATTGATGCATATGATGAGATCGAAGACCTAAAAAAAATGCTTTTGAATCTTCAATCAGAGACAAGCGACAGTGGGGAAAAAACGATGATGCCAGAGAAATGGAGAAGAATTTATCGGGGACCTTCTGCCAGAATGGAATAATTTAAAGAAGGCAATCATTTGGTAAATATTTACTATAATCAAATAGAATGATAAAAAAAGTATTGTCTATGTGAAATTTTCCTGCTTTTAAGATTTGAAAGGAATGCATATCCTGAGAGGCACCGTTTGGGAGGACGGTGCCTTTCGTCTTTTTATAAACTACCAAACCTAATTCTCATAAAATGAAAACGTTTTCCTTCATCATAGTTTCACTAATTTTCTCTCATCTCTTGTGGGCAAAACCCAGTGACAGGCCCAATATACTATTTGTATTTACCGACGATCACGCACCTCATGCAATAGGAGCTTACAATGGATGGCTTAAATCTGTTAACCCAACTCCCGTCATTGATAAGTTGGCAAAAGAAGGAATGCTTTTTGTCAATAGTTTTTGCACCAACTCTATTTGCGGTCCAAGCCGTGCGGTTATTCAAACTGGGAAACATAGCCATAAAAATGGCTTCATGAATAATGGAAATACCTTTGACTGGAACCAGCAGACTTTTCCTAAATTACTCCAGAAAGCTGGATATCAAACAGCTATCTACGGCAAAAGTCATTTGAAAGGGCACCCCCTCGGGTATGACGACTGGGCGGTTCTTCCAGGACAAGGACTGTATTATAATCCGGACATGATTTTTCCAGATGGAAGAAAGAAAATACATGGCTACTGTACAGATGTTGTCACGGACCTGGCAGTTGAATGGCTAAACGAGAAAAGATCCATAAATAAACCATTTATGCTGATGGTTCAACACAAGGCACCCCACCGGAATTGGATGCCTGCATTACGGCATCTTTCCCTCTACGATGATATTGAAATTCCGGAACCACCAACTCTTTTCGACGACTGGAAGGATAATGCTCCGGGTGCAAGAGTGCAAGAGTTGGAAATCGATCGTCATATGGATTTGAATTACGACTTGTTTGTGGATCTGACTCCCGATTTCAACCAACCGCCCTCACAAAAAAGACAAGATCGATCAGCTTGGGCCAACATGAAAAGAATGACGCCAGATCAGATTAAAAGATGGCGTGACCATTATGCCCCGCGAGACAAAGCTTTTCACGATGCGAAACTTACCGGAAAAGAGCTTGTTCGCTGGAAATTCCAAAGATACGCAAAAAATTATCTACGTTGCGTAAGAGGCGTTGATGAAAGTGTGGGCCGTCTGCAAAAAGAATTGATTAAGCTAGGTCTAGACAGCAACACCATTGTAATTTATTCCTCTGACCAGGGTTTTTACATCGGAGATCACGGTTGGTATGACAAACGATGGATGTACGAAGAGTCACTCAAAATGCCATTTATTGTCAAGTGGCCCGGGGTGGTTAAGGCGGGCAGCAGAAATAGTGATCTCATTCAAAATTTGGATTACGCACAAACCTTTCTTGAAATAGCCAACGCACCAAAGCCAGCAGATATGCAAGGTTTGTCCTTGGTTCCGTTACTTAAAGGTGAAAGCCCCCAAACTTGGAGAAAGGAAATATACTACCACTATTACGAGTATCCAAGCGTCCACATGATTCCGAGACATTATGGGATCCGAACAAAAAGGTATAAGCTCATGCATTTCTACCAGTTTGGAAATGAATGGGAAATGTATGACCTGAAAACAGATCCCGATGAACTTACAAATGTTTACGGGAAAAAGGAAACTGTAAATGTTCAAAAGAGCCTTGTCAAACGACTCAAGAATCTACGCACGTATTATGAAGATGACAGTGATGTCTCTGAGCGTCCTGATTATATCGAACTTTACCGAAAACAATCTTAAGATTTTACAACCTCAATTGCTTTCCGTCAGAAACGGAACCTAAGATTGTTGGATGTAGCCAATCCTTGAGAGACCACCTCATAGTAAGGACTCTATATATATCCGGTTTTTTCCTAAGTGATGACTCATAGTCTGTGTAAAATGCTGTAAGTAATGTTCCTTTCTTATCAAGAACTACAGTTGAAGGATAGCCAATATCCTTTGCCTCGTTTCCAAACTGGTGGATTACCCAAGGAGGTCTCCAGGTTTTGCCCGCATCAATACTTAGTCTTGAACCAATTCCCATGAGCCCCCGATTGCGAATTCCGTAGGTTAACAAGAGACAATTATCTGAAAGTTTGATCAAATCCGCAGGATGCTGCATTGGAAGAGTAAGAGGACCTTTTTCCTTCCATTTTCCAAATGAAGATGTCTCGCAAAGTTTAACATGGTGATCAATGTGAGTTCGCACAGCAGCAATAATTCGATTTTCACTAAGACTGCAAAGAGTTGCTTCATTCGAATCATTCGATCCAAATTTGCTTATTTTATTCCAGGTCCTACCATCATCTTCAGATGAAATCAGCCATGTTTCACTTGGATTTCCAATACCCCTCGAAAGATAGGAAGAATAAGCCAATTTAGCTCCACCCATAGAAATAATCCTACCAAATGGGATACTCTTTTGTATGATCTTTGGTACTTGAGGAGATGAATCAACCACCCAGGTTTTTCCACGGTTACTTGATCTCGAAAGCCAATGGCCAGAAAAGCCCCTGAACTTATCATCCTTAATATAAAACCCACTGCTAAAGCATAATAAGTCTCCATTATTTGCCATGCCAACGGCTAAGTGCATACGATTTCCGCCCGTTGGATGTTTGGCAACAACTCCTCTTTTTCTCCAATTCAAACCATTACGATCTGAAATCGAGCAAATTAAATCTCCCTCCATTAGCCCATGACTCGGCACATTGAAATAAGTACATAAAATCTGTCCGTTTCTTAATTTTGTCAGATTTGGCCAACCACATGCATTCGTAGCTACTACGGAAATCTTTTTTTTCATTAATCTGAGTGTCTTGCAGGTTGCCTTTAGTTCAAGTCAGAAAGCCAATATAATTTAATCATTTAGCAATCATAACCGTCTTGATTTCAAGATATGGAGGCAATACTATGTATGGAATTACTCTGGTATGATCATTCGTAATTTCATAATGTTCATGACGCTGCTACCCCTATTAAAATTGGTAGCCGAATCAGAGAGCGAGTTTTTTGAAAATCGAATTCGACCCGTTCTTGCCGAAAATTGCTACGAATGCCACAACAGTATTAAACAAGCAAAATCTGATTTAGTGTTGGACTACAAGAATGGATTACTAAAAGGAGGTGAACGCGGACCTGCAATTTCATTAACCAATCCAGGATCAAGTCTTCTTCTAAGGGTTATGAAACATGAGTTGAGTAACCTGAAGATGCCGAAGGGTGGACCTAAAATAACAGATGAAATCATCAAGGATTTTGAAAGTTGGATATCTGCAGGAGCCTTTGACCCCCGAATAAGACCGCCAACTGCAGAACAGTTTGCACAAGAGACTTCATGGGAAAAAATTCGTGAAAAAAGAAAAGAATGGTGGAGCTTTCAGCCTATAAAAATGCATAAGATTTCGTCTGGCTTGGACAGCGAAATTGATCATCCAGTCGACAATTTCCTGAGGGATAAAATGATTTTAAAAGGCCTCTTTCCAAATAAACCAGCAGATCCATACACTATTTTACGTCGACTTACTTTTACCCTAATCGGGCTTCCTCCATCCATTGAACAACAAGATAGGTTTAGCAAACTTATCAAAAACGGATTAGACCAAGCTGTCTCTAAATTCTCTGATGAACTTCTAAGCAGCCCGCATTTTGGTGAAAGATGGGCAAGACACTGGATGGATTGGGTGCGCTATGCAGATTCTCACGGCAGTGAGGGCGATCCTCAAATCCCCAATGCCTTCCGCTACAGAAACTATTTAATACGTGCTTTAAATGCTGATATTGGCTATGATCAATTGGTAAAAGAACACATAGCTGGAGACTTGCTCAATGATCCACGTATAAACAAAAAGCTTGGCATTAATGAATCTGTAATTGGTACTTCACATCTTCGTTTTGTTCTGCACGGATTTGCACCGACTGACGCATTGGATGAGCATGTTCGTTTTACTGACGATCAGATTGATGCAGTTACCAAAACTTTCCTCGGACTAACAGTCTCCTGTGCACGTTGTCATCATCATAAGTTCGATGCCATCAGTCATGACGACTATTATGCTTTGTTTGGTATTTTCTCGAACGGAAGGCCAGCGCAAAGGGTGATCGATGATCCTTCCATTTTGTCTCTTCATGATATTACTTTAGCTGAGCTCAAGGATGAAATTAAAAATATCATTTCCAAACATTGGCTATCTACTGATTTTAATCCGAAAATTCTTAAGAGAAAATCTATCAAACCATCAAAAGATCCCCATGATTTTCTCATGGTATGGGACAAATTGCAGTCACTGGACAATGAAAGCTTTATTAACCAGTGGAAAAAACTCGAAGCGGAGGTTAATCAGAGCAAAAGCCGCTTGAAGGCTTTTGTTGAAACGGATTATCCTAAATTATGGGATATGAGTAATCCCAACACTTATGACTCTTGGAAAAAGAGCGGTACAGGCTTAAAAGATAAGGCTGATAAGGCTGGTGCATTTACTTTGAGCCTTAAAGGTAATAAGATTATTGAACATATTTACCCTGCAGGAGTTTACACCCACCTCTTAAGTACTAAGGAAAACGGAACCTTTTCTTCTCCAAGGTTTAAGTTCAATGAAGGTAATCTCTGGCTTCGAGTCATTGGAGATAAAGGCTCTTCATTCAGATATTCAGTGTGGAATTATCCTAGAAGAGGCACAGTTTATCCAAAATCCTCTCCAGAACCGTCTTCTTTGAAATGGTATCGCTTCAATACCAATTATTGGGCAGGTGAAACTGGTTACATCGAAATTACCACTAACCGTGATCACCCGGTAGAAGCTGGGAACACCAATCGATCATGGTTTGGAATGACTGAAGCTTTACAATCTAAACCCGGCCAACCTAATCCACAAAATGAAATTGCAGAGGTACTTTCTTCCTTATTTTCAAAACCAATCAAGCAACTTAATCGATCAAATCTTGCCAGAAGATACTCAGAGGTAATTAAACAAACAGTTGAAGCTTGGGCATCAAATAAAATAACAAAAGAACAGTCACTCATCCTCCTATCGCTTCTTAAGCATGAGGTGCTTCCCAATAATCTCAGCGAGATTCCATCTTGCCTCGAACCTTTAAAAAAATACCGAGAACTTGAAGCTAAGGTGCCAATACCAAAGCTTACCCCTGGCATTCTTGATGGAGTACCCTTTGACCAAGCACTTTTTGAGAGAGGAAATCATAAAAAACCCGCCCACAAGGTTCCTAGGCGTTTCCTTGAAGCCATAGACGAAACTCCCTACCCAAAAAACACTTCTGGAAGACTAGAGCTTGCTACTGATCTTCTTCGCGAGGATAACCCTCTTACAACACGCGTCATTGTAAACCGAATATGGCATCATATATTCGGACATGGAATTGTCAGAACCCCAGACAATTTCGGTCGTCTTGGGGAAAAACCCTCACACCCAGAATTATTAGACTACTTGGCTACGAAGTTTCGAAATGACGAATGGTCGATTAAAAAGATGATTAAACTTTTGGTAACAAGCGAAAGCTTCCGCTATTCTTCTTCCCCTTCCTCTAAAGCAAGGGAGATTGATCCTCAGAACATCCTACTTTCTCATGCCAATCTTCGGAGAATTGAAGCCGAGCCCATTCGTGATGCAATACTTCTGTCCTCTGGACGACTTCAACTAGATCGCATCGCAGAAGGAAAATCCGAGGGTAAAAACAGTCTACGCAGAGCAGTTTACAGACAGGTCAAAAGAAATTCATTGGATGCATTTCTTACAGTTTTTGACGCACCTGTTCCCTCCTCCACAAAAGGGCGAAGAGACATTACCAATGTGCCTGCTCAATCCCTAACACTAATGAACGATCCTGAAGTTACTAAAGCTGCAAGAGAGTTTGGTAATCTTCATAGGACTGGAAATTTAAACGAGGATATTTCTAAAATGTTTCGAATAGCACTTGGTAGACCGCCATTAGAGCATGAAATTTCAAGGTCACTCGAATACTTAGCTGGGAATGATAGGAATTCTCAAGAAATTGAGTCCAAATTAGCCAGCCTCCGGCAAAACTTAGATGAAGTTAACAATCATATTTCCAAAATTACAGCACCTTTCATTGAAAGCATATTAAAAGAAAGGAAATTGGCATCGAATAACACGGTAAGCTCAACTCCTGAGCCATCGCTTCATTGGGATTTCAGTCAAGGATTGGAAGATTCAATACTAGGTATAAAGTGTCAGTTAAAATCAGGTGCGCAACTTGAAAATGGGGTCTTACAGGTTAGAAACGGTGGCTACGCAGTAACCGAAAAGATACCTTTCGGCGTATCCGAGAAAACCCTTTCCGTTTGGGTAAAGCTTGATGATTTAAAACAGCGAGCAGGCGGATTGATTACTTTGCAAACACCAAATGGAATTTTCTTTGATTCAATCGTTTATGCCGAAAAAACATCTTATCTATGGATGTCTGGAAGTAACGGATTTAGCAGAACTGAGAATTTCACTCTAGCGCCACAAGAAAAACAAGCCGATAAAGAGTTCGTACACATTGTTATAACTTATTCAAAAAATGGGAAAATTACAGGTTATCGAAATGGGGAAGCTTACGGAAATTCTTATAAAAAAAGCACTTTTAATTTTCAACCAAATGATAGTGTAATCTCATTTGGAGTACGTCATCTCCCCGCAAACTCTCAACGGATGCTACATGGAGAAATTAAATTAGCTTCCCTATTTGACAGAGAACTTTCAAGTGATGAAATTAAACATGTATTTGATCCTGCAACCCACATAATCACTCAAGAGATAACAAAGAGGTTTTCAGCTGAAGTAAAAGAACAATTCGTCAAACTATCTTCGCAGAAAGAGGAAATTGTGAAAAAAATTCAGGGATTTGAGATGCAGAGAAATACTGATGAACCAAAAATTCAAGATTTTGCTTTAGCCTTATTTAACATGAAGGAGTTTATTTACTTAAAATAAAAATGAATCTGCATTGTCCCATGAATCGTAGAAAAATGCTAACTAAATGCTCAACAGGCTTTGGACTTTTCGCTTTGCAAGGACTGGTTGGGCAAAATCAACTTTTAGCAAAACCCCACTTTTCACCAAAAGCCAAGAATGTAATATTTTGCTACATGTCAGGCGGTGTATCTCATGTTGATACTTTTGATCCGAAACCGAAATTACAGGAATTTGCCGGTAAACCCATGCCTGTCAAAATTGAGCGAACTCAATTTAATAATAACGGAAATGTCTTTCCCTCCCCTTTTAAGTTCAAACGATATGGTGAAAGCGGAATTCCCGTAAGTTCAATCTTTCCCCGCACCGCCAAGATGGTCGATGAAATGGCTGTCATTCGATCAATGACAAGTAAAGTTAATGAACATGCTCAGGGAAACTATGCAATTCATACAGGCTTCCCATTTATGGGACATCCTTCAGCGGGTGCCTGGATCAGTTACGGACTGGGCAACTTAAACCAAAACCTTCCCGGATTTGTTGTACTGCACAGTGGCGGTTCAGTTCCTCCACACGGTGGAGTTGGGTTATATGGAAGCGGATACTTGCCCGCTAATAACCAGGGTTCGATTTTACAGGTAGATCAGGATGAACCGATCCAAAATGTAAAACCAAGGGAATCCTTCAAGAATCAGCGAGACCGTCTAAATTTCCACAAATCCTTTGATATGGATTTTCTTCATTCCACAGGAAAAAACTCTCAAGTGGAAGCAGCTATACGAAATCACGAAGTTGCCTACAAAATGCAAGCTGCAGTACCTGAATTATGTGATTTGAAGGGTGAAACAGAAACGACAAAAAAGTTGTATGGATTAGATTCTACCGATGTTCAGACTGCTGGATATGCAAGACAGTGCCTTCTCGCAAGAAGGCTGGTTGAACGAGGAGTTAGATTTGTGGAACTAAGTTGCTTGAATGAAGGGATCGGTGCTGGAAATGCGCCTAATCCTTGGGATCAGCACGGCGCCCTTGAAAAAGGGCATGCCGCCATGGCTCACCAAGTGGATCAACCGATTGCTGGCTTGCTTCAGGATTTGAAGGTCCGCGGTTTATTAGATGAAACCTTGGTGATTTGGGCAGGAGAATTTGGCCGAACTCCATTTTCCCAAGGAAGCAATGGTCGTGACCATAATCCTTACGGTTTCTCAATTTGGATTGCTGGAGGTGGAATAAAAGGTGGGACTGTTTATGGCGAGACGGATGAATTTGGTTATCACGTTACCAAAGACAAATGTGATTTTTATGATCTGTGGGCAACCGTGCTTCACCAACTAGGTATTGATCACGAGAATCTTACTTACAGACACGGAGGAAGAGACTTAAGGCTTACCGATGTGCATGGCAGAGTGCTTAGCCCTATACTTGCATAAAGCTAATTAAATTTTTTTACCTACAGAACGACAAAATTCCAAAAACTGCTCGGCCTGGTCCGTAAGTCTGGATTTCAATGTTTCATCAGTAATTCCATTCTCTGGAGAAGCAACTTGGTGAACTGTCGGAACAAATACGCGTCGTGGAAAATTATACGCATTACGATACCCAAAGACTTGCTGCAAATGCTCTACTGGGCGCAAACCAGCAAATTGACCAGATGCAATCCCCACATAACAAATTGGGCGTCCTTCAAAGCTCTCAGGATATGGCAAATGATCGATAAATAACTTAAGTGCTCCAGGCATACTGCCATTGTATTCGGGAACAATCATTACAAGACCGGATGAATTTAACACATGATCAGTGAAATCTAAAACTTTGGCAGGTTTATCTTCGTATGCATCGGGAGAGAAAGTTTCCAAGGGCAAATCAGCTATTTCCAAGACTTTGGATTGCACCTCCTGTCTTCTGTAAATTGAAGCTATTTCGTTTGCAAAGACGGAAGACAGGCTTCCCCTTCTATTTGTACCAGCAATAATAGTGATCATGTTGAGGGGTTTTCTACGAAAGACATGAGTTCATTGTAATCTGTCCCGATAGGCATATCAGGGTATTCTTGAATTAATTGATTAGGAGGATTGAACAACATGCAATGATCTGCAGTTTTCAGCATACCTATGTCATTATAACTATCTCCTGCCGCAACAACCTCGAAATTCAACTTTTGAAGATATTGAACGCTTTTCCTCTTATGATCTGCCAAACGCAGTTTAATTCCGTTAATCCGATCATTGGAAATTTCCAATTCGTGACAGAAAAGAGTGGGAAAACCAAGTTTGACCATCAATGGAGCAGCAAATTCTCTAAAAGTGTCAGAAAGTATAATCAATTCGTATTTCGATCTAAGTTGCTTGATAAATTCAAGTGCACCAGGTAAAGGATCGAGAGACTTAATCACTTCTTGAATTTGGCTTAATGTGAATCCGCTTTTATTTAAAATATCCAAACGGAAATTCATCAACGCCTCGTAATCAGGCTCATCTCTTGTTGTACGGGTCAACTGGACCACACCTGTTTTTTCTGCAAAAGCAATCCATATCTCGGGAATAAGAACTCCTTCGAGATCTAAACAAACAATACGCACAGAAAGAGGTTTAAGGGAGGGAAGTTTCGCCCATCAGAAATCTATCACACTCACGTGCCGCAGCGCGACCTTCATTGATTGCCCAAACCACAAGAGACTGCCCTCTACGCATATCTCCAGCAGAGAAGACACCATCAATGTTAGTGGTAAATTTCCCATAGTCAGCTTGGATGTTGCAAC
>NZKO01000118.1 GCA_002692535.1 Opitutia bacterium | reverse complement strand
TGGAAATCAAGGTGTTCGCTGGTTTCATACCGGGGGTATCTTTGCAGCCTTGTCAGAATCTACAGCAGAAGTGACTGCGGAGGCCGTACAGGCAGCTCAAAAATACGGCACGGTCGTCTCGTATGACCTGAACTACCGCCCATCCTTGTGGAAATCGATTGGAGGAATTGAAAAAGCACAGGAGGTAAACCGTGCCATCGCCCGGAATGTCGATGTAATGATCGGCAATGAAGAGGATTTTACAGCTTGCCTTGGTTTTGAGGTAGAGGGTGTTGATGAAAATATTTCCAATATCGAAGTGGATAAATTTAAGAATATGATCAATCATGTGGTGGCTGAATTCTCAAACTTCAAGGCTACTGCAACCACACTGCGAAGTGTCAAAACAGCTACGATTAATGACTGGGGAGCAATCTGCTGGGAAAATGGAAATTTTTACGAAGCAACGCATCGCCCGGAACTTGAGATCCTTGATCGGGTAGGAGGGGGCGATAGCTTTGCATCCGGCCTCATTTATGGTTTTTTACAGGGGCATGATGGCGATAAAGCAGTTAACTATGGTGCATCCCATGGTGCATTGGCTATGACCACCCCTGGAGACACATCGATGGCCACCTTAGGCGATGTTGAAAAGATCATGGGCGGAGGGGGTGCCCGTGTTGTTCGCTAAAAGAACAATTGGAAGGTGCAATTATGAATGAACTATTTGATGTAAAAGGAAAAGTGATCGTTGTCACCGGAGCGACGGGGATACTCGCCGGCGGAGCAGCTAAATATCTCCAAAAAAATGGAGCCACAGTTGTTTACCTCGGTAGAAATCAGGAGCGAGTGGATAATGCAGTAACCGAAGCCAAATCAATTTCAGATGCCTGCATGGGTTTAACCAGTGACGTGCTTGACGAAGAATCTCTTTCCAAAGGATATGAGGAAGTGATATCCAAATTTGGACGAATCGATGCGTTAATCAATGGTGCGGGAGGAAATATGCCAGGTGCTACAATCGGTCCAGACAAGGAAATATTCGATCTTAATCTTGATGATTATTCAAAGGTGATGGATTTGAATCTCAAAGGAACAGTTCTGCCAACTCTGGTATTCGGAAAGGCTTTTAAGGAACAGGGGCACGGATCAGTGATTAATTTCTCCTCTATGTCCTCCACGCAAGCTCTGACCCGTGTACTTGGATATTCAAACGCCAAGGCGGCGATTGATAACTTCACCCGCTGGATGGCCACTGAAATGGCCCTGAAATATGGCGATCAAGTCCGTGTAAATGCCGTGGCCCCAGGTTTTTTCATCTCAAAGCAAAACAAGGCCTTACTGACTAATGAAGATGGTACTTTTACCGAACGAGGACAACAGGTCATCAATAAGACACCCTTCAAACGCTTTGGTAAACAGAAGGAAATTTATGGTGCGATCCACTACCTATTATCGGATGCATCCTCATTTGTAACGGGAACCGTCTTGGCAGTGGATGGTGGATTTTCCTGCTTTTGTGGGGTTTAATCTTTAGATCTTTCAGCTTATGTTGAAAGCGAGATATTATTCCACTTCCGAACTGGCAAAGAAAACGGGAACTTCCAGGCAGGTTATCTCTGCGATCATCAATGAAAACTGGAAGGAGAAGCGAATTTCCCAGTCAACCTATGATCGCATAACCAAGGAAATGCATGATATTGGTTTTGTACCAAATCGTACGGCTATTTCTCTTAAGAAAAATAAAAAGGACCGGATTGGACTTCTTTGCCACGGTCCTCTTTACTCCCATACCTCCACAGCCCTCGAAAAATTGAACCATTATTTTTTGGGTTCTCAAAAATCAGTTGAGATCCACATGAGTAACGAAGGAGAGCTCTGCAAGGCTATAAAAGACATGATGGGAAATCGTGTGGATAGTCTAATCATCATCTTGAGTCCAATGTTGCCCAACTTTGGTGAACCAGATCTTAGAGATAAATCGTTAGCTCCATTTATTCGTCCTGTACCCCACTTCTTCTACAATTTCCCATTCGATGTGCACTCAAAGGATGTTGAAAAAGATTTATTAGCATGCGGAAGCCATCTTATCGGTTTTTCCAGACCAGATGCATACACTCCATTTTTGCAAAACCTTCTGAAGAAAAACAGGCTCAAATTATTAATTGACGATAAAATCTACTCATTACTCGAGAAATGTAGGCAGACAAAAGAGCTTTGCGAGGGACTTGATCAAGTAATTACTTACCCAAATCCTCAGGGCGGAAAATTGAATGAAAACCCCTTTCTCATGGGGCAAAACCTCGCCCGCGATCTTTTACCTAAGATTAAAGATTCGAAATCTGATTTTATCGTTACATTTTCGGATGGAATCGCTCAGGGCGTTGCTCATTATTTGGATGAGCATGGAATTTCAGTCCCATCTAAAATCAAAATTCTTGGTTTTGATAAGATTGATTCAATTGATTTTCTAAAATTCCCGATCTCCACCATTGAGGTACCTGTAGACAAAATGATAGATAAGCTTATCGAATTGATAGAGAAACCTTCAAAGAATAATTTCGAACATATTTGCCCCACAAAACTTCATTTAGAATAAGAATATGGAAACTTTGCCAATCTAGGTCCAAAACGGGCCCAAAAGAATTGGGCAATAAAACTCAGAATAGTGCCATAAAGAATTGGCCTATGGATGTTTATGAAAGTAAAATTTTCGAAAAAAATGTCTCGATTTTGGATTATGAATTCATTATCTGATATCACTTTTAAAATTTTGGATGGATACAAAAAACCTTATTAATTTCATATCTCAGTTAACGCGGGATTCTGGTACTTCAGAAAATATCAAAAATGCACCAAAATGCATTTCTCTTACTGATAATTGATGAGAAAGAAGTCTACTGGGAAAAGAGATAGCATAGGAAAGCCTGCAGAAGGCGAAAAAGATCAACTTAATAGTCATTCTCCTTCACAAGAGAATGATATTAGGGCCAAGAAATCCTTTTTTGAAAAACTTGGCATGGATAGAGTAAGCTTCTCGATTGCTGCAGTTTTGATTTTTTTGTCCGGCATTTATTTTGGCGTACGATATCTTCCTGCCGTTCAGGAGGAATCATATTCTATTAGTTACAATAAAGATCCACTTATCAAAAAAGACAGGAATCTTTTTAAAAGAAGCACTACTGCTTCATTTTCTGATCCGGAAGATTTTTTCCCTGCTGCCGAATTTCGGAAACAAGCAGCTATTCTTATTGGCTGCCAAAATAACTTAAATAAATCGTCAAAATTGTATGTCGATATAGCTAAGGCGGTTGCAGGTAATGTTCCACTCCTTGGGATAGTACCCACTGAAGCTCAAGCACTCGAGGGTGCAGAAATTATGAGGCAAAATGGACTACCTCCTCAAGCGATGCGTTTTCTGGTAATGCCATCTAACTCCATTTGGATCCGTGACTATTCACCTTTTGTTTTACGCTACGATCACGACCGTGCACTCCTCATAGATGCCAAGTACCAGACTCGCACTGAACGGGAAAGAAGAAAAAAGGATGATTTCTTCTCCATGGAATTAGCTCATGAATTGGATTTACCCGTAAGGTCTATTCCATTGATGCTTGAAGGAGGAAATATGCTCAGCAATGGAGATGGCCTCATCCTCACAACCGGCAAAACAATTGCTGTTAACGAACAGGAAGGGCAATTCAAGCAAGACCAACTTATGTCTATGTTTAATGACTACATGGGAGCTCACAGCGTTTACTCCTTTGCTCCTTTGGTAGACGAACCAAATGGTCACATCGATATGTTTGTCACGCTAGTGGCAAAAAATATTGCCATTGTTGGTCAGGTTTCACCTGGTGTTGATCCTGAAAGTAGCAGATACCTCGATGAAACTGCTAATACGCTCACTACCCTCAACACATCTGTGGGACCCATGAGAGTGAAAAGGATTCCAATGCCTCCCAAATGGGGGTCTGACTGGAGATCCTACACAAATGTTATTATGGCAACATCTGAAGAGAATAAGCTCACAGATGCTCAGAATGAGCTTTATTCATGGATTAAGAACTATATGAGGGACT
>NZKO01000117.1 GCA_002692535.1 Opitutia bacterium | reverse complement strand
TTTCTATGGCGAAGCGGAAATCGATGGTCAGACCTACCAAACCACAGTTGATACCGAAGAACCGCTGAAGAAAACTCCATTGAACATGATCCAATGGCCAGAAGGCGTATCGGGAAAGGTGTATTTTTTGATCAAAAGCAAAGGGGGCACGGAGTCATGAGATCGAAGTTTGAGCCTTTTAAACAGTGGGTTATCTTCCATGATACGTTGAAGAGCCTGATTGCTTTCCTTTGTTTATGGGCTCAGTTGGTGTTTGGTGAAAGTGCTCAGCATGATGAAGCCGATTTGCCGATAACTCCCATACAAGTGGGCACTCCAGAAAGGATAGAGGTGTCACCGAGCGAATTCACTATTAGCGGTCCTAGGGACCAGTTGCAGTTGGTGGTAACAGGGCATTATGCCAACGGAGAAATTGCCGATCTCACGCGTGTCGCTAACCTTAAGTTTTCATTACAAGGTATAGCCGAAGTAGGAGAGCGCAGTACCATCAAACCCCTGGCCGATGGTGAAACCAATGTTGCCGTTTCGGTAGGCGATTGCAAGACTTCGATGTCACTCAATGTGAAAAATCAAAAATCGAAAGAACCTGTTTCTTTCTATTATGAGGCATTGCCCGCACTATCAAAAGCAGGCTGTGCCGCAGGTGGGTGCCACGGTGCACCACACGGCAAAGGCGAATTTCGACTTTCCTTGTGGGGATTTGACCCCGTAAGTGATCAATACACGATCATAAACGAAGAATTTGGTCGCCGGGTCAACCTGATCGAACCTGAGAAAAGCTTGCTGTTGGCAAAGCCCAGGAATGATGTGGCTCATGAAGGTGGTTTAAGACTTCGAGATTCCGATACCGAACATGAGGTCTTGGTGAACTGGATCAAATCGGGATGTCATGTGGAGGAAATGGCACCCCGCTGCACTGGGATACAACTCACACCGGGAGAAGATCTCGCTCTTAAGCGTCCACACCACACTCAGCAGTTTCGGGTAGTGGCCATGTTTGATGATGGTTCTAGTAAGGATATTACCCATCTGGCGACCTACGAAAGTTCGGATGAAAAGATCTGTCGCGTAAGCCGACATGGCTTGGCAGTTGGTCTGGGTAGGGGAGAAGCTGCGGTGATTGTACGATACCTGGAATACATCCAAAGCACAATCGTCAGTTTCGTAGAAGATGTGCCGGATCTGACTTGGAAAACCGAAACGCCTTCTAATTATGTGGATGAGCTTGTCTACGCGAAGTTGGAAAAGTTTAAATATCTACCCTCTGGATTGTCTACCGATTCCGAGTTTTTCCGCAGGATTCACTTGGACTTGACAGGTTTGTTACCAACGCCTTTACAAGTGTCTGAATTTCTGGGAAGCAATGTTCCCAACAAACGAAGCAAATTAATCGATGAGTTGCTGGAAACTGAGGAATTCACCCTTTTTTGGACTCAAAAATGGGGTGATGTGTTAAAACTGTCGGCACGGCAGATGGGGCACGGCGGGGGGGTGAAGTTTCATCGCTGGATTCGCGATTCGGTATCCAGCAATCAACCCTACGATGAATTTGCCAAGGAAATACTACTTGCCACAGGAAGTAATTTAATCACACCCACAAGCAACTTCTATCGGTCCGGTTCGGATACCTCGGATATTATGGAATCGACTGCTCAGTTGTTTCTTGGAACTCGTATAGGCTGTGCCAAATGTCACAACCATCCCTACGAACCGTGGACCCAGGATAGCTACTATGGGTTGAGCGCTTTCTTCAATCGAATCGAAACTCGCAAAACCGGACGTAAAGGTGAAATCGTCGTTTGGATGAATGATGAAGGCGATGTCAGACATCCTGCGACAGACGAGATTGTTGAACCTTGGGTTCCAGGTTCGCACCAGTTGGATCTGGACCCTGAGTTGGATCGACGCAAGGCATTTGTCGAGTGGTTAACCGGCAAGGAAAATCCATTTTTTGCCAAGGTAGAGGTCAACCGTATCTGGGCTCAATTGATGGGGCGTGGAATCGTTGAACCATTCGATGATTTGCGCGATACCAACCCGGCCGCCAATCAGCCATTGCTGGATGCACTTACAGCGGATTTCGTCGAGCATGACTTTAATCGAAAACACATCATTCGTACCATTGTGAATTCACGAACCTACCAGGCTAGTAGCAAAACCAATCAGTGGAACAAAACGGACTATCGCTATTTTTCGAGATATTACCCAAGACGTTTGACTGCCGAACAGCTAGTCGATGCTCTCAGTGACCTCACTGGGATCAGGGAAAATTTTGCATCCGTATCACCCGGGATTCGTGCCACCCAGTTACCGGCCCCAGATTTAAAGAAACATGATCGAGAAAAGATCGGTGATATCGAATTTCTAAAAGTGTTTGGCATGCCGGAGCGCCAGACCGTATGTGAATGTGAGCGAGGTGATGATTCCAGCCTCGGACAAGCTCTTGAGCTATTTAATGGTAGGACGCTTCACAGGATGCTTTCCGATCAAAACAACCGCTTCCACCTTGCGCACAAGGAGAAGCAGTCTACAGAATCAATCCTGACAGATTTATATCTCCGCGCCTTTTCCAGGGAACCGAATGATGAGGAGAAAAAGATAGCCGTAGAGTATTTCGATAGTGCAAAGGACAAGGGGCAGGCACTAGAAGATATCGTATGGGTAGCAATCAATCGTGATGAATTTTTGTTTCAATATTAATAGGCTATCAGTGGTGGTTGCTTCGTTGATCACTACTCTTCCATTACTTGCCGAGCAGCCTGTTTCTTTCAAAGCGGACCTTGCTCCCATTTTATTAAACCAATGCCAATCCTGCCATGGGCCAAAGAAATCAAAGGGTGGCTATCGTGTCGATACCTTCGAGCGCGCCATGGAAGTGGGGTTTGACGAATTGCACTATCGAATGGTGACTGATGATGAGGATGAAATTATGCCCCCAGATGCAGACCCGTTACCGGCAGAGCTGACAGCTCTGTTCAAACGTTGGCAGGAGGAAGGTGAAAATTTTGATGGTGGTGATCCCCAAGCATCCCTGGCTGAAATTATTCCGGGGTTGAAGCATCCGGATCCACCCCCGCAATATTCAAGGGCGATTCCAGTTACGGCACTTGCGTTTGCAAATGGCGATCAATCCATTTTGACCAGTGGTTATCACGAAGTGCTGGTTTGGTCGGCAAACAGCGGGAAATTACAACGAAGGATCTCAGGCTTGCCGGAGCGGATCCACTCAATTGATATTCATCCAGACGGCAAACAGGTGGCAGTCGCAGGTGGCAGCCCGGGACGAACGGGTGAAGTGAGAGTAATTGACCTTTCGGATGGATCTCTCGTTCAATTGCTTCATAAATCAAATGACCTCTGTTTATCCGCAAAATTTAATCTTGCCGGAACCCGGCTGGCAACATGTGGAACCGATGGTTCGGTCCGTGTATTTGATAGTGTAACCTGGCAGCAGGAGTTTACTTTTTCCAATCACTCCAACTGGGTCAATGATTTGGCATGGAGCGCCGAAGGAAGCAGAATCGTAACAGGAAGTAAAGATCACACTGCCAAAGTGTTCGACTTGACCACAAACAGTCGAATCTCCACATTCACTGGACATGATGGTAGCGTCTATAGTGTGATATTCGATAAAACCAGTGAACATGTTTTATCTGCCTGTAGTAAAGGTAAAGTGCTTTACTGGAGTACTGATAGTGGTCATGCCGTCAAAGAGTTGGCTAATCAGAGCGAATCTATCTACCATATAGCCGCTCTTGATTCAGCCGAACATTTTATCTTTTCAGGTGCCATGCCCTCGGTTGAGATGATTGATCTTCAAAGTGGTAAAACAGAAAAAGAATTCAATTATAAATGCAATAATTTAGCGCTAGCCGTCTCAAACGACAGTCGGCGACTTCTGACTGGAGATTCCGAGGGCGGACTTCGCTTGATCGATATTGAGAGCGGGGAGTTAATCACTGGATTTACAGCAGCTCCTTGATCACTGCGGATCTCGATTCCCGTAGTTCCTCTTGAAATACTTTCGATATTAGTTCGGTATCCAAAAAGTAAAGATGATCTGGTGTTGGATCAAAGAGAATGATTTATCAAACAAGACCAAAATTGCCAATTTTCCCGTGGATCAAGTGGTTAAGACCAGAATTAGTAATCATTTGCCTAATCGACTTACATTATTTTCATGATATGTTATTCTACAAGCATGATCTTAGATATAACTAACGATTACTCCAGTTTATCAAAAATAATCATTTTTTTGAACATATTACACCAATGAGTTCCTTAACATGAACCAATCTACCCAAAAGCAATTCAATGATATCCTTCGTCAACAAGGTATTCAGGTTGGCATCAAACCAATTAAAGACATTCCTAACGAGAAGTGTCGCTTAGACGAAGTGGAACGATTGGGTGTCCTCGGAAAAGACTTCTCCGCAGACTCAGATTACAATGCACTTACACAACTTTCTACCATCACCACAGGCACCCAGATTGGAATGATTAATATTCTGGGCTCGAACATTCAAAGGTGCAAGATGGATTTTGGTTTTAGTGCGGATCAGAGTGCCATTGCCCAAGAGTTGCCAAGAGAAATTTCCGTTTGTCAATACAGCCTACTCAATCCCAAGGAACCTCTCGTAATTGAGGATATGTTTTTGGATGAAAGAACTAAGAATTTCCAAAAACTCGAAGCCTATTCAGAGTTGAGATTCTATGCCGGCTCACCGCTTGTTACTTCTAGGGGCTATTCTATCGGCACTTTATGCGTTCTTGGTACGGAGCCAAAAAAAATCACGCACGATCAAATTGAAGGACTCAGGATATTGGCTGATCTTATTGTCTCTTCGATCGAAAATGACCTCCTGAAAAAACAGGATGAAGGAAATAAAGAGGTCTCCTCCAACAATCAGAACCAGTCGATGGTGAAATACTTCTCGACATCCTCGATCCTGTTCGCGGATTTCGTTGGCTTCACAAAGCTTGTCGAAAAGCTTGAAGCGGGTGATCTGATCGAAACTCTAACGGTCTTTTTTAAAGGTTTCGACAGGCTTGCCCTAAAGCATAATGTGACAAAAGTGAAAACCATTGGAGACTGCTACATGTGCGTTTCAGGAATCCCGAAACAAGAAAAGGAACATGCTTTGAAAATGTGTGCGTTTGCCTTGGATATGCTAAAATTTGTTGAAGGAATAAATATTCAACACGAAGTCTTGGAGAAACCTATTTGGAAATTACGAATTGGAATTCATTCAGGTCCTTTGATCGCCAACTTTCAAGCCGGTGCGTTTGATGTTTGGGGAGATTCCGTAAACATAGCTGCTAGAATGGAGAGTTCTGGGCAAGCCGGAAAAGTCCATATCTCAGAAAAAACAGCAGATCACCTGGGTTCTGAATTTTCGTTAAGTGCAAGGGGAGAGGTCGAACTTAAAAACAAAGGTTACTTCCAGACCTTCTTTATTAATTAATCGAGAATGATACTTTGGTGGAGATCACGGAAGTGCAATTTGGACACAAAAATGAACACTCTTTCCCGGCAAAACGGATAAACTGTGAGGCGGGTAAAATCGCAGGAACCCCTTTAACATTGGGCTTTGGAAGTTCATTGTCGCAATCTGGCGAGGTATGCGAATGGCGGGATAGACGGGACTCGAACCCGCGACCTCCGGCGTGACAGGCCGGCGCTCTAACCAACTGAGCTACTA
>NZKO01000116.1 GCA_002692535.1 Opitutia bacterium | reverse complement strand
CTGAGCGGAAACAACCTTCACATTTTTCCCGTGATGGTAAATCCGGTCAATTCGATCCAATACCTGATCGCCATAGGGTCTCCTTCCCGGAGTTTGTTCCGTATATGGAGGGGTCCATGTATTACCCGGCTTTTTGACTTCGTCGGCATGAACTTGTCGGAAGGAATCAACCATTCCGATATTTTCCAATAAAACAGATCCGGGCCATTGCACAGGTAGTCGCAATGGGATACCCGTTGGATTATCAACCCATCGATCAGAACCATTCTTTGCATAATACTCGGTCCAGTCGAGATGGGACGGTTCATTGAAATCACCAACCAGAAAAATTGCTCTTTTTTCCTCTATTGCTTCCTCCAACGGTTCAATGGTTGCCCTGTATCCGCGGGTTCCGCCCCGTCGGGCTCCTTTTTCTTTAACAAGCTTGGCTAAAATATTAAGATCCACCTGTGGTTCTGCTCTAAGTTTGTCCTGGGCAAGAAAGGGTCCGTAATTATTGGGCCACCAATGACAGTTTACTATTCGAACAACTCTTGAACCTACCAGCTCCACATCAACGACTTCCAAGGAACGATCTTTATTTGAATGTATTAGCTTTGCTGGAAATTTTGAGTAAACTTTGCCTGCACGATACCAACCATCGCCAAGTTCATTAAGAATCACATTCGACTTGTTCGAACAATCCTCTTGAATCCCGACAACATCAGCCTCTGCCAATTTGATTGCAGATGCGATTTCATCTATTCTTGAACCGCCAAATAATTCATTTCCAAAACCAACGTTTTTGGCATTCCCTCCACCCTGAAGAATATTGAAGGTCATCAGGCTGAACCGGTCAACCTCAGCAGCTACCAATAGAGAATTGCAAATCAGACTAGAAAGAAAGAGTAGCAATATGTTCATACAAAATCTTCAACCTAATCGATGAATTAATCCACTCCTAAAAATATCTCCCTTCGACCTATTGAGAGAAAACAGCTTTGGTCATTCCGATCTAAAAATGTCAAAGGATTGGTCAGCATGTAAAATTAAATTTGTATCGATATGATCTCATGTTTGACCCTTGGGATATGAATTCTTAATTTTTCCGTGTGAAAATAAGTTGGATAAAGTTGGCTTTGGGAGGAGCCATGGTGCTTGGCATTCCTTTGATTTACTTTTTTTCCAGTGCGGATGAGGAGAAAACTTTTACTGACTCCCAAAATGAATTCGTTAGGCAAACTGAGCAACTGATCGCAGATCTATCTAAAGAAAAGAATTACAGCTCAAAATTTCCCCATCTATCAACTGAAGATAATCGGACCGACCCCTCAAGTACTCCACCTAAGACTGAGACATTGATTTCTGCGGAGTCACAGGAAGAAATTAATACACATGTTGATTTTACTCCTAGGGAAAAGATGGAATCCTTGCCCCAATGGAAAAAAGAACTCAATATTTATTTGATGGGAGACCAATCGCCCAATGAGTTTCTCAATTCCCTAAATATCGATAATTGGAAAGAGGCCAGAGATGCCCTCGCCCGTGCTTACGATGAAGGAGATTTACCCAAAGCAAAGAATTTCCAGGAGAGATTCTGGGCCAGCGTTGGGGAAATTGGAGGCCAAGCCGTGGCGGAAGAATTACTTAAGGACGGTGATCCTGCATTCGTCAAAATCCTCAAGGGATGGGCAAAAAGAACGCCTCAGGAAATGTTTGATTATTATGCTGATCTCAATCTCAAATCACCCGAGGTCCAAAATTACCTTCAAAAAACAAACTCCAGAGAAATTCCCCTTATGGATCAATTCTCAAGCGGGATGCTTGATCAGGTGCTTGGAAATTCCGATGGCAAGATTGGGAATGTTCAGTTGGGCAGTGCCAATGAACTTATCGATCACTTTCTTGAAAAAGACAAAGAGAAGGCTGAATCCTTAATGCGTGAATTCACCGAAAGAGTTATTCAGGGAAGGGATAAGAATACTTTGAAAAAGTGGGTGTCCGGATACAAGGAGCCCGAATTGCAGGCAGGCACCGCCCAAAGGGTAATTGAAAGTGGTATATTCGATAAAAATCCTCTGGAGGCTGTCGAGTTTGCCAATTCTTTGGACTCAATCAAAGCCAAGCGTTCCGCCCTTTCATCTGCATACGCCAGACTTGCTGGAGGAGTAAATGGACATGACCCAAATATTACCGCCACCGAATTGAACGCAATGGAAGATGGATGGCAAAGAGATTTTGCCCTCAATGGATTTGCACACGGATTGGTTCGTAAGGATCCGGATGCAGCCATTCAATGGGCAAGCTCAATCAGCAACGAAGGTTTTCGCAAAGTAGTCACGAAAAATATAACCAAAAGAATTAACGCCGAAGTCTCACCAAGGCCAATTCCTCCAGAGGTTAGCCAAGATTAAGCCCCAAGAAAGAGGAGGCTTGTTTTAAAATTAGTAAGATTTTGGGTCCAAAGGATTTTCATTTTTCATGAGGCTTTTATCTATTTCTCTTAGCTGGCTTTGCTTTTCTTCAGCAACTTTCCTCACTCTTTCTTCAGAGGAGAAAGAGGCCGGCATCTTCAAGATAAAAGCCTTTCCTCACATTGAACTGCTTTTGTCCAACCAGAAGAATGATCTTAACCTGACGCAATTACCTGGAGGCATTTATGAAATTCAAACAACTGGAAACGATCCCTATGTATGGTTCCAATCATTGAAAAATTCATATCAACCGAATTTATCCTATGTAATCGCTTTTGAATATCAGGCTCCTGAGGACTTTGGAAATTTTGTTTTTTACTGCCGAACGGGAAATAAAACGAAGCCGATAAGAACGGACCTACAACCTTCACGGGAATGGCAGTGGTTTGTTTTTCCCTTGAGCGATAAAGGTCAACTCATTGGTAGAAAGATAGACGCTCTGCGTATGGATTTTGGAGAACTGGACAATAAGACTTTTAGAATTAAAAACTTTAGGCTGATTGAAACTAATCGGGAATTGAAATTATATGCCGCACTCGGCGATAAGATTAATCAGGTTGATGCTTTCGGGATTGGGCTGAAAAAACTAAACCCGCAAGTTTCATCAACCGAAACGGTAAGATATAAGGATGAGAATTCACTAAGTGTAACCCAGGCGGTCTATCAGTATCTTGACCTCGATGCGGAGACCAAACGAATGAGAAAACAGTCAGGCGTTGTGCCTCCCGTTCCTCTTGGCCCCCGTATTGTTGCTGGGGAAGGCCCCAATCAAGAGAATCATACTGTCATTCGAATTCTTTCACCTTACCAGATATGTGAAACGCAGTTTCTTGCTTATCCACCTAAGATTCGTGGAGGCGTCGGAATCGAGACGGGTATCGATGAAAAAGGTCGTCCCTTCATTGCCACTTGGCCGCTCTCCTCAGAACTTACCCGCAACATCCATTTGTTCAACAGAGCAGGTGGTTCCAATGGAAAGATTCAAGTCCCGGAAGAAATCAATCCACCGTATGATCTTGCTGTGGGTAACTTCTTGCCCAAGTCACCTGGTGATGAAATTGCCGTCACTTCGCAATACGCTATTGAGGCAAATCCTTCAATCCACGTTTATAATACTGTCGGTAAGCTTTTGAGGAGAAAAACTGTCACCGGGGAAGCTGGCGAATATTCACTTCTTACCAAAAATTCAAACCATCTTTTAATACAGGAATTAGGCAGGCAAAAAATCCACCCTATCCTTTCTCCGCAAAAGGAAATCTCTACCTCAGTTGTTAACAAAAAACTAAAAGTTTTTGATTCAGTTTACCCAGACCGTGAATTCAATGCCGGTAAAACAGAAGAGACCCTGTCCACACTCCATCTCATACACAAGGAAAGGAAAACAAGTTCACAGAACATAGGCAGAATGGAAAATATCTTTTGGTTCGATCCGCAGGATGAACACAATGGAGATCGTGCAACCTGGGGAGAGTTCCCTGATGGTAAATATGTTCGCAATGGACTCTACAATTATCTTGGTAGTGCACATTACTGGTCGCCCCTTCTAAAAAAAGGCGAAATCGAATCGCGAACCTATGGGGAATGGACATCAAATATTGATTGGGAAACAGCATTTAGCGGGGCTGAGTGGAGGAAATCAGTACAAGAATATAACCAAGGAAAACCAACCGTCTGGACAGCCGCATTTACCCATCGGTGGCACCCTAGAAAGATGGAACCCATCTCTTCAAAAGTAGATCCCGAATCAGGGCTCCCAGTTTATTTACTCTTGGACCGAAAAAACGATACCAAGGGAGGCGGCTATTTTGGGAGAAAATTATTCGACTATGGAAGCCAGCACTTCGAAAACGAAGCCCTTAATAAACTTTACACCTTTGCACAGCGTGCATTTTACCGAAAACTGGTTCTCGCCTATCGCAAAAATCCTGAAATGACCATTGCGGTGGAACCCAACCATGAAAATGAAATCGTATCCGGAATCAATTCGATCGGAGATTATAATCCTGAAAATCTCCATGGCTTTTACCATTACCTGAAATCACTTTACGGAAACCTCATCCAGATAAACAAGATTATGAAAACCCCGTTTACTGCTGATTTTTTCGATGCCCCTCGTGATCTCTCTCGCGGTAAGTGGGACAAATATGATTTTGAAAACCGTTTTTTCAGTGAATGGGTCGAATATAACCGGATCGTAGTCTCCAGACGAGTGGGAACAAGTTACAGGGAATGCTTGTTAGCTGGATTTCCTCCCGAATTGATCAAATCTCATCAAATCCCTGACAGTTATGTCTTCAAATCAATCGTAGGCATTTCGGAGGGACAAAAAAGAATCTCCCCCATTGACTGGCTATTGACTACAGGTGCGGGATTTGGCTTCTCAAGATATGGAACCTACTATGAACGGGAACATAACATCGGACAAGGGGCATACAGTTCCGGGTTTGATAACATGCTTATTGGGGAATATGCATCATTAAATGCAAGTCCACATCATGCTCTCGAGCAACTCCTGTATTTAAGAAACCACGGAGTATCAACCTTACATGTCATGTGGTGGCCCTCCAACCTCGACAAGGGATTTAATCAAGCACAGGAGACTGCCCTGCACAACTTGATTTCGGAACACGACAAACCTCGCCAGGGATTAGCCGGGGGAATCAGGGAAATCAGGCCCTGGAAAGGAAAAAACAAATCATATGACATTGCCAGTTTGGGAACCACTGGCAGGCATACCGGGCTAATCAAAAGTATCAATCAGGACGGCTCGTTCGAGGGCACTGTTTACACGGTTCCCTTTCATTCGCATGTCGATATCAGTTTACTCAACCAAAAGGAAACTCTTTCAATTTCAGATTCAGGTAGCGAAATCGCCATCATCGAAAAAACCCGACCAGGCAGTTTGGTTGAAGTAAATTTTATCATGGATAGAAGGGCACCGTTGCTTCAGATGAACATGAAACATAACGGTATTCTCCTTCCTGATAAGACCATCCGACTGGAGAATTTAAATCTTAATCAACAGATTAGGCTGATTTACAAGATTCCGATTCTTATGGATTCGATAAGCCTAACACTCTCTTCTCCTCAAAAAACTGGGATAAGGGATTTAAGCGTAATTAAGCACCAGGATCAGGTTGTAAATCTAGCTAAAAAAATCATGTCCGGCAAACGTCATCAGGGAGGAGTTACCTTTGACTGTCTCCCTCCAAGCCAATAAACCCACAACAAAGATGAATAAGTCCGATTATGTATCTTCTTCCTTTCCCTTTTTGTAATTCAATTGAAATAACTTTTCAACATTTGCATACTAAAATTGAAAAAATAAAATACATCTGCTCCAAGATATTTACTTATTGTGAAACAAAAAGCTCCCATTTTCTCCTTCTTGCTTGTTGCAAACTTACAGGTTTTCTCGGCAATTGACTTCAATCGAGAGGTCCGTCCCTTGCTAGCCAGTAAGTGCTACGCATGCCACGGTCCCGACGAGGCAGGAAGAAAAGCCAAACTTCGCTTGGACGTTCGGGAGGATGCTTTGAAAAATGATGTAATTGTTCCGGGAGAAATCGAAGACAGTGAATTTCACTATCGTATCCACTCCGACGATCCGGATGAAATCATGCCCCCGCCCGAATCCCATTCCAGCCTTACCCAGCAGGAAAAAAAACTGCTCGACCAATGGATTAAGGAAGGAGCCAAATATGATAAGCACTGGGCATTTGTACCCCCTGCGTCTTCCAAAGTACCTGAAGGAAAAAAAGGATGGGTCCGCAACCCGATCGATGCCTTTATCTCCGAAAATCTTTCCAAGCATGACTTAATCCCATCTCAGGAAGCCGATCGCTATTCCCTGGTTAGAAGACTGTATCTCGATCTGATTGGTCTTCCCCCAACTCCCGAACAAGCGGATGTCTTTGTTTTCGACAATCAGGTCGACGCTTATGAAAGACTTGTCGATCAATTACTTCAATCAGAGCATTACGGGGAGAAATGGGGGCGCGAATGGCTCGACCTCGCACGCTATGCCGACAGCAATGGATACGAAAAAGACCGTCCCCGTAATATTTGGCCCTATCGCGACTGGGTGATCCGTGCTCTAAATGAGGATATGCCCTACGACCAGTTCACCATCGAACAACTCGCCGGGGATATGCTGCCCGATGCAACCCAGGATCAAAAAATTGCCAC
Organism: Opitutia bacterium; assembly: GCA_002692535.1. Taxonomy (GTDB): domain Bacteria; phylum Verrucomicrobiota; class Verrucomicrobiia; order Opitutales; family Seribacteraceae; genus Seribacter. Next base: position 58 of record NZKO01000116.1, on the reverse strand, counting down.
CGGATTCCATCGCAATACCCAATTAAATGAGGAAGGAGGGATTCATCCTCTTGAGTTT
>NZKO01000115.1 GCA_002692535.1 Opitutia bacterium | reverse complement strand
TGCGAACGCCCGCTTTGGCCCGATCGCGACTGATCGTCCAGCCTGTATAGGCAATTAATGCGAACAGAAACCCGGTCGCCCCGTGCAACACGCCTCCAGGAATCATTGTGAATAAGAAGCTAACTAATGGTATCGATCCAACCAATACTAAAAGGATTGCTAAAACCAAGCCGATCCGCCTACTGGCGACTCCAGTGATCGCGATCACCGCATTATTTTGACTGAACGTCGTATTCGGAAACGCGCCAAGAAAGGCGGCTAGCATGGTATTTACTCCGTCCGCCATTACACCGCCTCGCAACCGATCCATATAAACTGGACCCTCTATCGGTTGAGCAGAGACAGAGGATGTCGCTGTAATATCACCGATCGTTTCTGTAAGAGAAACAAGAAAAATCGGTAGCAAGAGAAAGAGAATAAGAAGATCGAAATCCAATGAAAACCGAAATGGAGCTAATAGAAAAAACACCCCGATTTCTTCTGACGAGTTCACTGTCAAATCCCCCAATAAAAAGGCAACAAAAAACCCAGCTGCCAGTCCGAGCGACAAACTCAACAGCCGAGCTAATGGCACAGCCCTTGTAGAAAGAAAAATTATTGTTCCGACAGTTATACCGAGCTCGATGAAGGTGTAAGCAAGTCTTGCTCCTTCACGGTCAGAGATGGTGTATAAAATATTGTTGCCAGCTGAAAACAGTAATGACACACCCAGCAAAAATATGGTGGTTCCAGTCACCTCGGGCGTGAAAACCTTTTTAAGTTGATCGAGAAAAAAACTAGCCGCGATAACTATTGCACCCCCCACCGCGCTGCACCCCATTAACGTACCAATCAACTGGTCAGTGCCAGTTCCAGGAGGTGCCACCGAGGCCGCGTATGCCATGGGGCCGATGAACGCGAAACTAGTTCCTTGAACTGAAAGTAAGCCTGATCCCAAACTTCCGAATCGACGAACTTGTATAAACGTCGCTATGCCGGAAACTACCAACGATGCGTTTATAACGTATCGGGTCGCGTCTGAGTCTAAACCGATAACGCCAGCCAGCAATAACGGCGCGGTTAAAATACTTGCTGCTATCGCGAACAAATGCGCAAAAGCTGTGAGAACAGAATCTCTCAGGCCGGGCTCATCCTCCAAGCCATAACTTAGAAACTGCCTCGGTTTTACATTCATGATGGCGTTTTTTCCAGCAAGCAATCATCTTCAAAGCTAACTCCTAGTGGTACGGAGTTGCAATACCCATCGCCAAATCGATGGACCGTTAGTTTTCCGGACTATCACTTTAACGAACCTTGGGTAGGCAAGCGACGGGGAAGGGCAGTCAAATAATTCTTACTTTTGGTCCGAGTAGTATGAGCTCCATCACGCACCAAATACGGTCTGGCTATCGTGAAACTGCACCGCTTTGCATCGGCTTTTTGAGAGTTTCGCTAACAAACTAGCCAAAGGAGTAATGAATAATAACGAACTTCACCTGATTACTTTCGTTGGCATAACTTTTGCTGCAAACTCTTGGGAGTGCTTAGTTGACCGTCCCAGACAAGAGATGGGGACAAAGTTATGGGGAAAGAATAACGCAGAAAGAACTATCGTGGCCGTGCTAGTTTATCGAAGATTGTGCGGCTCTGTAGACTCTATCAAACAACAACGTGTAGCTTCACCAAGCTTCTGAGCCACATGAAAGTTCAGCTAATATAAGGTTCAAAATGTCGATAAAGAGAGCTGTCGCAAAGTTAATTCCATTTCTAATTTTAGGGTGCCACTCACTGACAGCGATCGGGGAAGACGCGATCGACTTGCAGGTACAAGCCGACACGCTGGCCGCCAATAGCCAAGCTCGAATCAATCGATACGACGATGAAGCGAAAGCCGCGCTGCAAGCCTATCGAGTCGCGCTAAAGAGAGCCGAAAGTCTCGAAATTTTTAACAAGCAGTTAGGAAGATTGGTCGACTCGCAAAAAGAAGAAATTGAGTCAATAAAACGCCAGATAGGCGAGATAGAAAGTATAGAGACCGGTGCTCTACCTTTAATGCTGGAAATGACCGATACCTTGGAGCAAATGATCCTTGCGGACACACCTTTTCTACTCGCAGAAAGACAAGACAGAGCCGCAAATCTCGCTTCAATTATTGATAGAGCCGATGTCACCGCCGGAGAAAAATTTCGTCGCATAATGGAGGCTTACATTATTGAAGCGGACTATGGGCGAACAGTAGAGGCCTACCGCGGTGACATTAAGCTGGAGGAGCAGATCAAATCCGTCGATTTCCTGCGTATCGGAAGGACGGGCCTCTATTTCCAGACCCTTGACGGAAATGAAACTGGTCGTTGGAACGAGCAAAAGAAGGACTGGGAAATCCTTGATGACAGCTTTTCGAGAACTGTCAGAGATGGACTAAGAATAGCGCGTAAACAAGCACCGCCAGATTTGCTGAAATTACCAATCAGCAAGCAGGAGTCCCAAATATGAAATTTGATTATCTACCCAGACTCATCGCCGCGGCATTGTTCTTTGTTAGTAACTTTGCTTGGTCGTTAGAGGCTGAGCAAGAGAAAACGATGGCTGACATATTGCGGGAAATCCGTTCGATCAACGAAGCGGACGCAGATAGATATAAGACCCGCGAAACACAATTTAAACAAGAGGCAGCTAACCAAAAAGCACTCTTGAGGGCTGCGGAAGACGAGGTCAGACGCCAGGAACGTGCCAGGAATAGACTTCAAAAAGATTTTGACAACAACGAGGAGATACTAACGGGGCTTGAATCCTCTCTCGATAAGAGGGTGGGAGACCTCGGTGAACTATTTGGAGTTTTTCGCCAAACAGCTGACGATACGCAAACTATGCTGTTTGACTCTTTGATCACTCTGGAATTCCCTGCTCGTCGAACCAAAATATCCAAACTTGCGGAAAGTGACGAGGTACCAACAATCGCACAGATGCGTTCGCTGTGGACCCTTCTCATCGAAGAGTCTGCCCTCTCGGGAACCATCAGCAAATTCCAAGCCAGCGTAGTTAGGCCGTCAGGGGAGAAATACGATGCAGATGTAACCCGAGTAGGCTCATTCAACGTTATCACCGAAGATCGCTATCTCAACTACCTTGCAGAAAATGACGAATTGGTAGAGCTGCCGCGACAACCTGCGGGCGCCGTCCGAAGCTCTGCTGCAGACCTCCATGATGCCGATCCTGGCCAAGAAGTGGGATTCTTTATAGATCCATCAAGAGGAGCTCTACTAGGTTTACTGGTCCAGTCTCCTAGTTTGGGAGAGCGGGTCGAGCAAGGTAAGGCAGTAGGTTACGCAATAATTCTTTTGGGTATCGTCGGACTCCTAATCGTTGGACAGAGGTTGCTTACACTAACCAGAATTCGTTCTAGAATTAACAACCAAATGAAGGACCTTGAGACTCCACGCCCGGACAATCCGCTTGGAAGAATCTTGATTAGTTATATTGAGAACAAGCATCTCGATTTGGATACGATAAAAAGCAGAGTGGAGGAGGTCATGTTTTCGGACCTCGCTGAAATCAAAAAAGGATTACAGCTAATCAAGGTGTTTGCTGCAGTTGCACCACTGATGGGTTTGTTAGGAACGGTTATTGGTATGATCGGCACATTCCAAGCAATCACCCTTTTTGGGACCGGAGATCCAAAATTGATGGCTGGAGGAATATCTCAAGCCCTTGTTACGACGGTCTTGGGACTATGTGCTGCAATACCGTTAGTCCTCAGTCATGGTCTTTTGTCCTCCCAATCAACGAAGCTAGGAAAACTGATTGGAGAGCAATTCCTGTCAGTCGTTGCAGACAAGGCCCAACAAGAGGCAATCAAAGAGAACTAGCGAAAGTGTATTTTATAAGTGACCTGCAGCTTTATTTCAGTCGAGGTGGAGAGGTTCTCTACATAATACTAGGTCTTTCGATTTGGCTGAACTGGCTTATCATGGATAGATACTTCTTCTTTTTTAAAATACAACCAGAGATAAGTAATAAGGCTATATCAACCTGGGAACAAACGGATGACAAGACATCCTGGTTGGCAACCGTAACGAGCCAGCGACTGATCTCAGAAGTGGAAGTGGATATGATCAGCAATTTGAGGTTGATCCCCGTGATTATCGCGCTTCTACCACTTGTCGGACTTTTAGGTACCGTTACGGGAATGATCCAGGTCTTCGAGGTTATGGCATTTCTGGGATCGGGAAATCCTAGGGCAATGGCGAGCGGCGTCAGTGCGGCAACAATACCAACGATGAGCGGGATGGTTGTAGCGCTCTTTGCAATACCTTTCTCAACTCAGTTGAATAGGAAATATCAAAGCGAAATTCGAAGATTGAAAAATACAATAAAACCAGGAGCTTAAATCGCGTGTCAGATTCGATCGATTCACTGTTAAACGAAGAAGAGGAAAACCAAATTGACCTGACGCCGATGTTAGACGTCGTTTTTATCATGCTCATCTTTTTTATTGTTACTTCCACATTTGTAAAAGAATCCGGCGTAGATGTCAGTCGTCCCAACGCGGATACCGCTGTAGTCACTGAGTCGAATAGCATTCAGATAGGCATCACATCCTCAAATCAAATTTTTATGGATAAACGTCAAATCGATAAAAGAGCTGTAAGAGCCAATGTGGAGAGAGGGCTGGCCGAAAACGCCGGCGCAGCGGTCATAATTGTGGCGGACGCTGATTCAAAAACAGAAACTTTAATCGAAGTGATGGATCAATCTCGCCTGGCAGGCGCTACTAACGTTTCTGTGGCCGCAGACGAGGGTTATTAGCAAAATGTTGCCCGCGCGCACCGCACTAATGTGGGTATTGTCCGCTTTTGTCGGAGCTACACTGTTTTACGTCATGCACCTGATGATCAGACCCGACGCAATTTTTGAAAAACCGGAAAAAAATAGAGTCTTTCTTGACTTCGTACGAGTCAAACAAAACGAGATCACGCAAACAAAAAAAAGAAAGCCCCCACCGGAACCACCATCGCCAGAAGAAACACCAGAAACACCAGAACTAACGAATCAGATGGCCAATCTTAATCCGAATATATCCATGGATATGCCAACGATTGGACTTCCTGTTAATTCTGGTGACGGTCCTTTTCTGGGAACTCTTCAACAGGGCGCAGGGATGCAGGGCTTTGACACTGACGTGATTCCTCTAATGAGGGTCGCCCCCATCTACCCTAGAACTGCTAAGCAAGCAGGAATAGAAGGTTCTGTCACGATGGCAGTGACCATACGTCCAGATGGCAGCGTATCCAACGCTAAAATATTGGAATCCAAACCGAAAAGGCTGTTTGATAAGTCTGCACTAGATGCGATAAAAAGATGGAAATTCAGGCCAAAAGTTGTCAATGGATCACCAGTCTCGCAGCGGGCCAGACAAGTAATCGAATTCAAACTTGACAGCGCAACATGAGAAAAATATTTAAAACCTGGGAAATACCCGCGCTTTGCTCTTGGTTTCTTCTGCTCATCTTTATCTCTGGCCAAACGTTTGGTGACTCGGTTACGACGAAAACTTATCGAGCGCTGACAAGCATTCAGGAACAGATAGCAGGGAGCGAGGGGGTCGAGCCCGATTTAGACGGAGGAATTGACCGTCTCAAGGAACTCCTGGATACCGTCTCGGAAGGCTCTCTTGATGAAGCGTTAACGCTTCAGACACTTGGTTACGCAGTAATGTCGAACGAAGAGTTTAAGCCTGCAATAGGTTACCTCCGGCGCAGTCTCGACACCAACAAGTTGCCTCAAAACGTGGTCTTTAATGTTGGATACATTGTGGCGCAGCTATATGCCGCGCTAGGCGATTTTAGTGAGGCTCTTGCATTTGCGAAAGATTGGTTTGCAAATCTTGAAAACCCATCATCTGATCAATTTATGTTTATGGCCAATATTTACGCGCAAGAAAAACGCTATGAAGAATCGATAGGCTATGCACTAGAAGCGATAGACGCCACGGAGAGCCCAAAAGAAACCTGGTACCAACTTCTAACCGCTAACTATTTTGCTCTTGAGGATTTTCAGCAGGCGGCGAGCACATTAAGAATCATGATTGACCTCTGGCCAAATGAGATTACCTACTGGGAACAACTAGCCAGCGTCGATATGCTTGAAGGAAAGCTTGAAAATGCTTTGGCCTCTCTAAGGGTCGCATTCGAAGTTGGTCTTATACAAAAAGAATCCACGATTAAATCGCTGGTTCAACTCAGTATCAGACAAGGAGTGCCCGAGAACTCTGCTAGGGTACTCGAGAGGAGCCTCAAAACGGGTCTGGTGCCAGAAGAGAAGGAATATTATGACCTCATGGCTCATGCATGGCGCGAAGCGAGAGAGTATGAAAATGCAATCGTGGCTCACGAGACTTCGGCGAGTTTGTCAGAAACGGGTGAGCCATTTGTCCGCATCGCTGATATTCATATGAAATTTAATCGTTGGTCAGAGGCTGAAGAGGCCCTCAAAAAGGCACTAGATTATGATCTCTCGGACGAGGGAAAAGCTTGGTTATTGTTAGGCATCACTCAAAGTGAGCTGTTGAATTTCGATGCCGCACGAACCTCGTTGAGAAAGGCGAGAGCTCAAAAATCGACGTCAAAATCTGCCCAAAAGTGGCTGAGATATTCGGAAGATATGCGAAGACAAGCTGACTGGATTGCAGAAAATAGCTAGACAAAAGTTCTCGGTAAGCTGACTGGAATGTTTTATTCGTATTCCTTTAGGACTCGCCCGAGCTAATAGCTCCAGATAATATTTCGTAAAGATCTGGTCTGTGAGATCGAACTTCCTC
>NZKO01000114.1 GCA_002692535.1 Opitutia bacterium | reverse complement strand
GAATTGGACTCCCGTCAAACCACGCTGGACTTTGTTGATGAATCAGAGTAACTTGTGCATCCGAGTGAGGGTGTCCCTGAACCCGGCGAGGTTGTCTGGAATCACAATGCCTTCAATCTCAGCATTCAGGGATAAGCCGTTTTCTTTCTTGGTTTTCCAAACCTCACTGTTGAAGGACTCGATGTCTGAAGTTTTGGAATTCAAATCCTCATCGACTGATGGTAGATGTGGGAAGGAATCAACATCGACAGCGCTCGTTCCGTAGAGCGTCATTGAGATGTGATGGCAAAAGAAGGGACAAACCGGGCTGAATGCTGCGAGGAAATCGCGTAGGATGTTGTGAATGGTCCAGGCAGCATGTTGATCTCCATCGTAAAGACGAGATTTTGCCATTTCGAGCCAATGTGAAGGCAAAATACCAGTTCCGAATGTCTTAAGCGCCTGAGTAGCAGTGTAAATGTCGAGGTTTTCCCAAGATGTTCGTACGCTTGCCATCATGGTTGCGAACTCAGATTGAATCCAACGATCTTCAATAGGATACGGTGCAGATGGCTCATCCTCTGGACAATCAAACTGGCTGGCAAATCGGGCGACGTTGAATATCTTCGTTAGTACACCGAAGTACTTCGATTCAATTTCTTCTGGATTGATGTGAAAATCATCTCCAACTTGAGCTTCGCATGCCTTCCACAGACGAAAACACTCACTGCCAATTTTGTTCGCTTTGAGACTGACCGAACCATCAGGTCCTCGCACCTTCCATGAACCTGTTCGTCCTCCTGCACCACATTCGAGGACACTATCTGCATCAATTCCATTTCCGAGCGATTTGGACATCTTTCTGCCCCACGGGTCCATGCCTAGACCATCGATCCATACATGCTTGAAACCAGGTTTCTCTAGCAACAGAGCAGATTTCAGAAGGGTGTAATACAACCACGTGCGAACGATTTCTTTTCCTTGAGGGCGTAAAGCCGTTGGGAACGCCTTTTCGAAAACCTCTGGTTGGTTGAGATACCCGCTGACAAACAGATTGGAGTTGGAGGAATCCATCCACGTATCGAAGACTTTCTCTTCACCACGGATTTGTCCCATTTGTTCTTCAAGTTCGGAATACGATCCGATGTCTTCTCTTGTATCTCGCTGCAGAACTCTCGACCCTTCTGGAGGTGCGTCCTTCCACGGCTGTACATAGGTTCCAGCGGGTGGAACGATGATGTGTTCCTCGTCTTCGGAGTACCAAATTGGAATTTCAGTGTGGTACCATCGTCGTCGTGATATTGGCCAATCGATGCTGATGTTGTCCATCCAATCCAACAAGAATTGTCGGTTGCGCGGCGGGTGGAATTCGATTTGTTCAATCAAGTCGAGCATCTTGTCTTGCATGTGTGTTTGGCGAACGTACCATTCCTTCAGTAGGATGATTTCGACAGGATTCTTTCCTCGTTCTGAAACGGGAACTTCTTGCTGTCGCTCTTCAATGGCATCGATATTGCCCTCCATTTCCAACATCTCGATGGCTTTTGCACGGGCATCAAGGACGGATAACCCTTCAAGTGGACCCGAGATTGAGGTCATGCATCCGTTCAAATCGATCGCTTGGAATGGTGCTAGGCCAAGTTCTCTGAAGACTGCGACGTCGTTTTGATCACCGAACGAACAAACCATGAGAATTCCACTTCCAAACTCGGACTTGACCGATGGGTGTGTCTGTATTTCAACGGATTGTGCACGTCCGGATACTGGCATTGGAAGAATGGCTTTCTTCCCAACAAGGTGTTGGTAACGCTGGTCATCTGGATGAACAACAACGACGCCACAAGCGCAAATCAATTCCGGCCGAGTTGTCGAGATAACAAGGTCCTCACCGTCTTCGGTCGTCCAACGAACATCAACCAATTTGGTCATTCGACCAATTCGCTCCACTTCAGCATCAGCAATGGTCGTTCCTTCGACTGGGTCGTAGATGTTGGGTCTCAAATCTTCGACGATGTCTCCTTTCTTGAACAGTTCAATGAAGATTGATTGGGTTACCGATCTGTAATCAGGAGCGTTGGTGAGATACTCTGCGGCAAAATCGCAAGATAGGCCAACACGAGCAGCAGTTTTTCTCATAGCTTGTGTGAACGTCTCGATCGTTTCACGACATAAATTGAGAAACTCTTCTCGGCCGTATGTCTTCATTTTCCGCTTTGTGTTCTTTTCGACGGTGAATTCAATATTGATTCCGTTCCGATCCACACCCCAAGGGAAGTAGACTTCCTTACCAAGCAATCGCTGAGAACGTGCCAGAACATCGATCATCGAATATTGTGCAACAGCACCAATGTGCCACGTTCCCGATGGGTACGGAGGTGGTGTGTCAATTACAAAAATTGGTTTCCCACTCTCTGGATTGAAACCATATCGTTGTTGATATGCCCTTTCATCGGCGTAGTGTTCTTCTTGAATGTTCTTTTCGAGGTCGATTGACCATCGCTTTTCTGGAAGTCGAGGCGTTCCCATGCTTAACACCGGCCCTGCCCCCTGTGAACGGGGGGGTCCGATTGACCCTGTGTGCGTTTCTTTTTCAACGGTTCCCTCACAACGAGACAGCAATACTTTCAATGAAAGACCCGAGGGGCCACTGGGTAGCCGTATGCCGGAAGACGCCGAAGACACAACATCCTCCCATGGTGAGGAGGACGTTGGACGCATTCAGGCGATTGCTGACTACAGTCGAGAGCGTGTACGAGTAGCCTCGGTTGACATCTCTGCCCGAGTGCGTGACTTTGATGCAAAAAAGGCAGTTGATGCAGTTCTCGAAGCTCCGAAGAGGTTGAAACGGGAATGGCAAAAAACCGGAGCAACCGGTGTTATCACACGTTTTCCGATTGCAACAGTGGCCTTGTTTTTGATGATCACATTGTATTTTGTCACAACGTCAGGATTCCTTGACGATACGCAGTTTGATGATGATCCGAACGAACCTGCACTCAATGTCAATGGTGACATGGAAGTATACCTCCCAGATGGGAGTGAAGTCAAGGAACTAATCGAAATGGTTGAAGCGGATTGGACGACCAACGTCATGGTTATTTACATAGAATCGGATAAAAACAACATAACTGACCAAAGGATTTTGCAAGAAATCAGTTATGTTGAAAAAAGCATCAATCCTTATGTCTCTGACAATGAAAGCGATGATGTCATTTACATTCTTTCAATTTCGACGGTACTGAAGGAAATCAATTCAAGTTTGCCGCGTGTACGTGACGCTTTCATCACCGAGTTGGGTCGCCAATGCCCATCTTTCCAAGAGGTCTGTGAGAACTTCGCCGCTAGTGTCAACACGGCATTGTCGGCAGGCGATGACCAATTTGCGGGCGGTTACGAAATTCCTTCCCAGACAACCATCGATTTGATCATCGGTGAAATGTACGAAAACGATGGGTCTCCTACGCCAGGTCTGGATAAACTCGCCCGAAATACCAATGCATGCAGCGGCCAACCGAACGATGAAGGTACTGATGACAACGGTTGTTTTGATGGCGAGGACTTGAAACTCGATCGAGCCATTATGGCAGTTGCAGTTGTCGACTCTATCGAGGCCAAAGATATCATCGAGGCAACACAACAACGCCTTGACAATATCTCGACCGAACAGCGTCCATGTGAATTCGATCAAAACGGGAACCCAGCGAGTGCTGACCGTTGTACTTGGGACGATCTTGGCCTGAAAATGACTCTTACAGGGCCTGTTCCCATTACGAATTCTGTGACTGAGTTTTCGTTCCGTTTGTTCTGGGAAATTTTCCCGCTAGCAGTTGTCCTTGTCGCTATTGGTCTCTTTGTCTTCCACTCAGATCTTTTGCAAGCAGGTATTTCTGGTATTCGCCCGATTCAGGGAATCAAAGTCGTCATCATTGCTGGTCTTCCAACATTGTGCGCAGTCTTTTGGACATTGGGAATTATCGGGGCATCGAATTATGAAGTGACGATGACGGTCATTATCGTGGGTCCAATTTTG
>NZKO01000113.1 GCA_002692535.1 Opitutia bacterium | reverse complement strand
CCGGCACTTCAATATTTAGCCTCCGCGGGAGTTGGGGGATTGGGTGTTGTTGACGACGATTCTGTAGAAATTTCCAATCTGCAAAGACAATTTCTTTATTCCGCTGAAGATGTAGGTGAGCCAAAAGCTACAGTTGCAACTGGAAGATTGAAAAAGCATAACCCCAATATTTCATTTGAGCCTCTTTGTGAAAGATTGAACGAAGGAAATATCAGAAGAATTTTTGAGAAATATGATTTAGTTGTCGATGGAAGTGATAATTTCGAAACTCGATACTTGGTGAATGATGCGTGCGTCATACTGGGAAAACCTTTGGTATTTGGTGCGATTTTTAAATTCAACGGACAGATTAGTGTTTTTAATTATGAGAATGGACCAACCTACCGTTGTCTATTTCCTGAACCACCTGGAGTCGAAGCCTTACCTTCTTGTGCAGATGCAGGAGTTCTTGGGGTTCTACCAGGAATTATCGGTTCGATGCAGGCACTTGAAGCCATTAAGATCATTACCGGCATTGGAGAGGCATTAAGCGGCAGAGTTTTGATATTTGATGCAATGGAACAGAAGTTTAGCCAACTTCAATTAACTCCTGTCCAAGAAAATCAAGAAATAAGAAAGCTTCAATCGATTAAGACTGATAAGAATGCTGATTGTTCAAGGAGTTCGGTAGTTGATGAAATTAAGGAATTGTCACCAGTCGATCTGATTGAGATGCGCAGGAATAATCCGAAAATAATTGTCATCGATGTGCGCGAATCTTGGGAGAGGGAGCTTGAAAGGATCCAACCATCGAATCACATTCCTCTTGGTAGCCTTAATGAAGCTTCTGTTGAACAAGCTTTGCCAGGTTCTCATGCAGAAGAAATAGCAGTCTACTGTAAGGCTGGTGTAAGAAGCATGGACGCATGTAGATTATTGCATGACTTAGGTTATAAAAAGATTTATAATCTCAATGGGGGAATGATTCGCTGGCATGCAGAAGGTATGCCTATGGATATTGATTGAATGACAGTAGATGCCTAAGATACTGCTGATAGGGGGTTCGGATGGAAGTTGTGGGGCTGGGCTTTTTGCTGATTACCAGACCCTTAATGATTTAGGTTCAAGTGCAAACGTAGTGATTACATCTGTAACTTCACAAACAGATGAACTTTTTGTCGAATCCCATACTATTCCTCAAAGGTGTATCGAGTCTCAAATTGATGTGGGTTTAGCGAAGAATTATGATGCAATTAAAATTGGAATGCTTCCATGTTTGGGTGCCGTAAAAACGGTGAGTGAGTATGTTGTTGGTGTGGGAATGAAGAAAGTGGTCTTGGATCCTGTTTTTCAAAGTTCCTCTGGTGGTTCTCTTTGCTCGATTGAAGCTTTTGAGGAAATGAAAAATATGCTGTTTGGTAAGGTTGATCTTCTTACTCCCAATTTGGTAGAAGCCCGATTGATTCTCGGTTTGAAAAATGAGGTTCAAATGGAACTTGAAGAAATGGCTTTAAGATGTCTTGAATTTGGCTCAAAAGCAGTTCTTTTAAAGGGAGGTCATTTGGATGGCAATTTCTGCATGGATGTATTTGTCGAAAGAGATAATCCCAATTCAACCTTAGTCTTTAAGAGAAGCAAGCTCTCCGAGGGGACATCAGTGCGAGGTACTGGTTGTCGACTTGCGAGTGCAATCACACACTTTTATGCGCAGGGTAGGGAACTAAGAGTTGCAGTCAATCAGGGGATCGAATTTTTACAAAATTATCTCAAGAAAAAATTGGAAGTTAGTTGATTATTTTGAGAGTGCCACACGAATCAGTTCCTCGGTTGAGGCATCTCCGTCAAAACCCTCTGATGCTAGTCTAATCGCTTTGTCTGCATCGGTTGCTTTGTAACCAAGAGTCAAAAGGGCGGAGACTGCATCTTGAAAATTGGTGAGATTGATTCCAATTTTTGAGTTTTCTGTAGTTTCAGAAATAATTGGTGCTTCTGAAGATTGTTGTGTTATTTCTTTTGGCAAAACTTTGTCCTTCAATTCAACAACAATTCGCTCTGCAGTTTTCTTGCCCAACCCTTGAGCCTTGGAGAGCATGGCAACATCACCGTTAGCAATAGAAACCTTCAGAGTGGGAAGCGAAAGCGAACCCAGAAGATTAAGGGCAATTTTCGGACCAATCCCAGATACTTTGTCCACGATCATGCGGAAAAAATCCCTAGATTCTCGATCGGTAAAACCATAGAGCGTCTGAGAGTCTTCACGGTAAGTGGCATGGGTAAAAAGTTTTACTTTTTCGCCGAGCGAAGGCAGTCTTTCAACCGTTGTCAAAGGCACATGAACTTCGTAGCCAAATCCGTTTATTTCCAGAACCGCAAGCGTGACTTGACATTCAATTAGTTTTCCTTGGATGAATGCAATCATAGACTAACCCTGTAGACCCAATACGTCTTGCATCGAGTACAGTCCTGGTTTCTGTGTAATTACCCAATTTGCCGCTCTCAAGGCACCTGCAGCAAAAATTACCCGATCAGTTGCCCGATGCGTTAGCTCAATTCTTTCGCCAATACCAGCGAACATGACGGTGTGTTCTCCCACAATATCACCTCCGCGAATGGCGTGTGATCCTATTTCATTTTCTTGTCTTTCTCCAGGGATTCCACTTCTGCCATGAGAAACATCCGCATCATTTGCTTTTCTCGAATCTTTAATAATTTCAAGCAGACGTTCTGCCGTTCCACTGGGTGCGTCTTTCTTCAGTCTGTGATGCATTTCCATGACTTCTGGATCGAAACCACTATCTCTATCCAAAACTCTGGATGCCTGTTGCGTGAGATAAAAAAGAAGGTTAACCCCAGATGAGAAATTACCTGCCCAAACAACTGGATTGGAAGCTAGGATATTTAGAATTTTTTGTTTGGTTGATTTATCATGACCGGTAGTCCCGATGACCATAGGCTTACCAGTTGCTGCCGCAATTCTAGCAATCTCCAGGGTAGCATCCGCCAGCGAAAAATCAATGACGACATCACAATCGAGGATTCCTGATTCGGGGTCATCCCCCTGATCTATGGGCACAGTGATTTCGCAATTATGATCGGCTGCAATATTCGTGATGGCTTGTCCCATACGCCCCTTAGAGCCACATAATAAGATCTTATTTTTCATATTTTCAGTCGATCTGCAAATCTTGAGCAATTTTCTTCAATAATTCCATATTTGAACTAGTGGGAGGACTAAGCGGTAATCTCACTTCTGGAGATGATATTATTCCTTTTAAGTGCATAAGTATTTTAATTGGTACGGGATTTGGCTCGCAGAAGATATCAGTAAAGAATTGATAATTTTCAAGATGGATTTTTTGGGAGTCCAGTAAGTGTCCTCCATTTGCTTGAGAAACAAGGGCGACTACTTTTTCGGGAATGATGTTTGAGGCAACACTGACGACACCTTTTGCTCCGCAGGCCATGAATGGGATAGTCAATCCATCATCTCCCGAAAGGACTGTAAAATCAGAATCTAATGCGACTACAGTTTCCGAAACCTTGACAGATCTACCGCCTGCTTCTTTTAAAGCACAAATATGTGGATACTTTTCTCTTAACCTGTGTACTGTTTGCGTAGAAATTTCAATTCCACAACGGGAAGGAATCGAATACAGGACAATGGGTTTTTCCGTCCGTTGGGCAATTTGGGAAAAGTGCTCGAATAAACCGTCTTGTGAGGGTTTGTTATAATAGGGAGCGACAATTAAAAAAGCGTCTGCACCGGCCTTATCTGCCATTTCCGTCAGAAAGAGAGCTTCTTTTGTTGAATTTGCTCCAGTTCCTGCAATAACTGGAACTTTTCCCTGTGCCATTTCAATCGATTTTCGGATCACTTCCAAGTGTTCATTCTTCGAAAGAGTAGGGGATTCCCCCGTCGTCCCGCATGGAACTAACCCCGAAACATTAGCCGCAATTTGTCTCGAAATGAGATTTTCAAGATCTCCATAGGAGACTTCGCCATCTTTCATGGGTGTGATTAGAGCCGTGTGAACTCCGTGAAGTAGATTCTTGTCCATTATCAATAAATATGTGAGAAAGGTATCCCGCTTTAAATTTTCCTTTCCCTTTTTCGAAGGGAAAATATGAGTGGTCAACTATTTAATGGTGGAAACTAAAAAGATAAGAAACTTTTGTATCATCGCACATGTCGATCATGGCAAGACTACTTTGTCCGATCGGTTGCTTGAGCGTACACGCACGGTAATGGAAAGAGAGATGAAGGATCAGTTACTTGATTCGATGGATCTTGAAAGAGAGAGGGGCATCACTATCAAGTGTCATCCTGTATCGATGAATTACCAGGCAGTGGATGGTGAAGATTATTTGT
>NZKO01000112.1 GCA_002692535.1 Opitutia bacterium | reverse complement strand
TGGTGGACGACGCAATTGTGGTGGGTGAGTCTGTCTACACCCTTGGTTCCAAGGGAGAGAAATCCTTACAGGCATCCATCATGGGCACCCACTTGGTAGCGATGCCGGTAACCTTTGCGATCATTACCAGTATGGTCGCCTTTGTCCCCATGCTCTTTCTTCCCGGTTGGCTTGGAAAATTGATGAAGGATATACCACTCGTGGTCATTCCTGCCCTGTTCTTTTCACTGATCGAATCGAAATTTATCCTTCCCTATCACCTGAGTCTTTGCCGGTTTGATAAACTACCCAAGAACTGGATATCAAAGCTTCAGAATAAGGTATCTGTTGGATTGGAGAGATTAATCGAGACGCTCTATCAGCCAATTCTTAAAGTTTGCCTGGAGTGGAGATACCTTACCCTTTCTATTTTCATGGGACTGCTGTTAATTACCTTTGGATTAATCATAGGTGGGCATGTGCCAAGTATCCGGGGTGTGCCTCCCGTTCCTTCCGATTATATCTCGGTTAAACTATCCATGCAGGACGGCGTACCCGCCAAAACAACAGAAAAAGCACTACTTGAAGTGGAGAGAGCAAGATTGGAAGTAGTGGATTATCTTGTCGGACAGAATGAACCAAATCCGTTCAGGTATGTAATGAAAACAATGGGTGCTCAGCCATTCTCTGGGGGTCCAAAAAGCTCATCCAATATCGTAACTGGTTCGAATTTGGGGGAAATAAGTGTGGAACTCATCAAATCAGAGGATAGAACCCGTTCTGCCCCTCAGATATCTGCACTTTGGAGGGAACGCATCGGTCCGTTGCCGGGAGTGAAGGAGATGTACTTTGGTGATGTGGCAGCCGGTGGAAGCCGGACTGCGATCGATATTGAAATTGCGGGGCATGACCTCGACAAAATGAGTGAAGCTGCCGATAAATTGAAAAACAAATTTGCTACCTACGAGGGACTGTTTGACATTTCGGACACATACTCGGGTGGTAAGCGAGAAATGAAGATCCGCTTAAAGCCAAACGGACGCTCCCTCGGTCTAACACAGGCGGATCTTGGCCGGCAGGTCAGACAGGCTTACTACGGAGAGGAAATTCAGAGGATTCAAAGGGAAAGAGATGAAGTGAAAGTGATGCTTCGCTATCCCTTGGCTGACCGAAAAACTTTGACCGCCCTTTCCAATCTGCGGGTGCGGGCACCCAAAGGAGTGGAAGCACCGCTTGAAGAAGTGGCCACTATCAAACTTGGGCAGGGCTATCCTACGATTAAGCGTTCAGACCGGGCACGCATCATTAATGTTCAGACATCCGCAGACAAGGTTCTCGCCAACATTCCATTGATCGAGAACGACTTGGACTCGCAGTTCATCCCTGCTCTTCGCGAAGAATACCCAAATATCCGATTTTCTTTCGTGGGAGAAAAGAAAGAGCAGGATGAAAGTGATTCGGGACTGGCACAGGCGGGTGGTATTTGCTTGTTCGTTATTTACGCATTACTTGCGATTCCCTTCCGTTCCTATCTCCAACCATTCTTAATCATGTCTGTCATTCCGTTCGGTCTGATCGGTGCGGTGTTCGGACATTACTTATTTGGCTTACCCCTCAGTCAGCTTTCACATTTTGGGCTGGTTGCCCTGACTGGAGTGGTAATCAATGACAGCCTGGTTCTCGTCCACTATGTGAACCAACGTGCGAAAGAAACGAATATATTCGAGGCGGCTAGGCTTGCGGGAATGGCAAGGTTTAGGGCTATTCTGTTAACCTCCCTGACCACATTTGTCGGCTTGCTACCTATTCTTTTTGAAAGAAGCCTACAGGCACAGTTTCTTAAACCAATGGCCATTGCGATCGGATTTGGAGTGCTATTCGCAACCTTTATAACCCTCCTTATGGTTCCCTGCCTTTACTTAATTTTGGAAGATCTTAAATGCCTTCCATCCAGAATGTTCGGCAGGTTAGGATTCTCTTCTCAAAAACCAAAATCTTTTAAAGATATGGAAGAAGTGTCTGGTTAAGGACGCTCCCCTACCCCCAAAATCGTCTCGAAATTAGGCTCCTTACTTTCCTTGGACACAATTTCGACCTTGGCCCGCTTAAATCCAGTTTCGCGAATCATACGGTAAAGATCGTTTTCTCCAAATCCCAACCATTGGTCTTTGTATAAATCACGGGCCTTTTCAAAGTTATGCTTTTTCAAATCGAGAACCACTAGCTGACCTCCGGGCTTTAAAATTCGATAGGCTTCCGCGAGTGCTTTTTCCGGACGCTGAGCGTGATGTAAAGATTGGCTCATCAGGGCCAGATCCACGCTTTTAGCCGAGAGAGGCACTTCTTCAATATCTCCCTGTTTATAAAGCAAATTGGATAAATTTTTCTTTTTGGCTAAATCCGTCCCCAAACGGACCATGCTTTTGGAACTGTCTATGCAAAAGACCTTTTTTGCTCTCTCTGCAAGTAACTGAGACAAGGTGCCTTCACCAGCTCCCAAATCTGCAATGGTAATCTGAGGAACCAATCTGAGGAGGAAATGTCCGATGGCATCCCATGAACGACCAGGCACATAGTTTTTCCCGAGTCTCTCCGCGACTTCATCAAAATATCTCTCACTCTCACTTCTGCGACGATCAATAACACGATTTAGACCGGTTTGATCACTTTCCCAGAATTTTTCCTCCGAATCTTCCCGGATCGCAACTCGAACTAAATCCAGTCTTGGGGAATCGCTTAGTTTGAGCGAATAAAATGTTTTTTTTCCATCCTTCCGGTCATGAAGTAATCCATGACGACGGATTTGAGATAAATGGGTAGAGATACGGGACTGTCCCATTTCCAAAATTTCTTGCAGTTCTGCGACAGATAACTCTTCCACCGAGAGAAGTCGTAATAATCTTAACCGGGTGGTGTCTGATAGTATTTGGAGAATATCTGTAACCTTGATCACTCCCTAAGAAACAAACACAGATGAAGGGATGCGCAAACATCTTTTATGTCCTCATATTAAGGGAACTGGAAACAAGGGTAATTCCTTCGAAGGAATTACTGTGAATCAACCCAACGAACAAGTCCCTCTATTTTCCAATTGGTCACTGTACCTTCCACTTCCGTTTCTACGAGATCGTCAACTTTTTTGCCTAAAAGCTTTTGTCCAAGTGGTGTGAGGTAAGAGAGGATGTTGTTGTCCGGATCGCTGTCCCAGGCTCCTAGGATGGTATATCTCTGCTTCTCACCATTATTGGGACTTGATAAACTGACTATTGAACCAATGCCTACAGAATCAGTGGGTGCATCATAGAAATCAGTCGGTTTTGCGCGCATAAGATCAGTTTGCAATTCAGACTGGCGGGCGAGGAGAATTTTCTGTTCGTCTTTTGCCATTTGATATTCGGCATTTTCGCGAAGATCACCTAGCTCACGAGCCGCTTCAATGGCTTGAGAATTGGCAGGTATCTTTTCCTTATTCAGCTCATCCAAGTCCGCAGCTTTCTTATCATAGCTTGCTTGGCTAACAATCAGCGAATCATCAGTGGAAGAAACTTCGGAGGATGAGGATGCAGGTTCGCTACCCTCAATTATATCCTGTATCTCAGGATGCAATTTAATGAAACGGGCAAGCAATGAGCGTTTGCTCAAATCTTCGAAACCTGGGTTCAAAATAAGTGCCTGAGCTAAATCCTTGGCATTTTCCGCCGTCCCCTTACTCAAAATGTCACGCAGCAAATCCTTGTCGTCTGAAAGAATTTCTGCCAAAGGAATTCGACGACTCGTAGCATTCTGCAGTGACTCGTAATCAATAGCAGAGAATACAGCAGTAAGAAGACGAGGGGTCATAAGATTATTAAGTAACGACTCAAATTTGCTAAGAGATCGGAATTTAATCATCCAAAGAAGAACAGGTGCTCTAAAATTCTGCTCATCCAAAGACGATGCCAGGGATTTGACGAGTAGTTTAGATTCTTCACGGTCAATCAGGAAATGAGCACATTCACCAGAAAACTTGGTTGCTGTCTTATGAAGGAGACTAAGTACAATATCTTTCCAATTGTCAGGGTAGACACGCGTTACCAGATCAAGAAAACGAGCGTGGAATTTGGCTGGCATCTGATCTGCCAAACCAGGCAAATCATTCTCACACTCGCTTAAGATTGAAGCTGAAGTAGGTTCAAGCTTCTCAACATCTTCCTCAACATCACGGGCAAGATTGTTCCTCACCCAGATTCCGTGCAAACGGTCAGATTGACTTAGGTTTCGAGCTTCCATCAATGCGACCGTCAAGTCGTGAAGAACTTGGGGCAAATCTGCTTGTAAATCTTCTTTTTCTGAAGAAAGATCAAATAGTCTTTCTGCGAGAATAATCTTTTCCTTCGACCTTTTTTCGTCAAAGAAATCCTGTAAAATTTCCTGCTCTGGCTTCACCGGTTCATCCCTTAAGACATAAGGTTCAGTCTTTTTATTGGGAACTGCGACGCGAGGATCTTTAATGAGCAGTTTTTTGGTGGAAGTCCACCATTTCTTGCCTTTAGTCGAACCAAGCAACAGATTTAAAAGCCGTTCAATCTCTCGAGTAGTCGCACAACCGTCCTCAAACTTTGAAAGTATTTCAACAAAAAGTTCAACTGGCTCTTTTTTAACTTTTTTATCAATCTCTTCGGTGTTGGTCCGGTGCAGACATATTATGTGATCTTCCCCAAGGATCTCCAACTTATCCAAACAAAAAACTGGATCCATAGCGTGGGATTTTCTTTGGCCTTCTTCAAAGTCTATCAACAACATTCCTCTTTCAGACTCGTACCCGGAAATTCGACCCACTCCCCAAGCACGGTGAATGCAAAAAGCACCCTCTTTCATCGCCTCAAGGGCAGAGCGTGAAGATTCTAAAGATGGATCATTTTCGATCAGACGATCGACAATTTCGACATTCATTTATGAAGAGTTGAGTTGGTATTGGGGAAATTCAGCTAGGTTTAAATTGGCAAAAATACTACATTAGGGATTTTCAGTTATATGGCGAGGGAAAATGTAGTTGGATATTAGCTTTTAAATCGATGGATCTTCCTTTTGTGGTTTGGGTACTCTGAGAAGAATGATGAAAGGAATAAGTAGCAATAAAGCACCTGTTGTGTATGTAAAACTTGATCCGAACAAAAAATAACTCAATCCAGCCAACATGGGTCCGCAAGCCCGGGCGATAGATCCGGAAGAGCGAAAAACTCCTAGATTAAATCCCTGTTCCTGCTCACTTGAATGAAGTGAAGTTAATGCAGTCAGGGTGGGGCTAATGAAAGCCACCCCACAAGACATAAGGAAAAGGGCAAAAAAGAAACTTGTTTCAGATGAGGGAATGGCAAGCAGCAAAAATGCAAGAAATCCAATAAGAATTCCCTGCAATGCCATATTTTTTTCTCCGATTCTGCCTACAAACCTCCTTACGAAAAAACCTTGGGCAAAAATAAGGGTAAAACCGATGAGAAGAAACATCACTGTTATGTCTTTAGGTTGGTAAGAATACCTCTCCACAGCCAAGAAGGTAAGGGTGAATTCCATACCACTGAATGAGATCATGTAGCACAAATAAGATAAGCAAGTTTTTCTTACTGCCAGATTAGCGACTCTATTAAGTTGAAAAAATGCGGGGCGAGGCTCCTGCTTCACTCCCCTCTTTTCTTGAGGCAGAGTTTCCCTAAATTTTAAAGCCAGCCAAGATAGATTGATTAGGGCAAGTCCGAAACTGATCACTGCAGCAAGAGAAAATGGAGTTAGGTCAAAGACTGCACTCGAGCCATCTGACCAATCCCAAGAACTGGCAAATCCACCGAGAGCAGGTCCCAGAACAAAACCCAACCCAAAAGCAATTCCAACAATAGCCATGCCCTTAGAACGCTCCTTTCGCGAAGTTACATCTGCAATCGCAGCGGTGGCCACTGATAAATTCCCACT
>NZKO01000111.1 GCA_002692535.1 Opitutia bacterium | reverse complement strand
TATGAATCTGATCATTTTTTTACCTTTTGAATCATTACAGCTGACCTTATTTAATAATTAAAACCAATATGACAAGTCATCGACTTTTCATAACTATGTTCTTCGTGAGTTTGTGACCATCCAAATAATGTGACTATTTATTGGTTGTGTAGGGCAAAAGACAAATAAACATCCATTGCATCGATATACTGTTCACTAAGCCTTTTTGAAAATTCAGGCTAAATTGTGAAGCTTGATATGGAGGATTTTAGGGCGCGGTTCAAAATTAAACGCGCCGATCATAACCGTCTGATGGATATTGAAACTGAACAAATTTACGAATTTAAGTTTCATAAATTGCAGCAATTGACACAAGAAATTGACGACAAGTTGGCAGTTAACTCTACATACCACAGGCTAGAATTTTATGACTGCAAATATGACAGCATGGTATGCTGTTGCTACAAAATAAAATATATTAGAACCACAACAATCACCCTTGCGCTCACTTAATTGAACACCCTCCTCGCGGAGTGTGGTGCTGTAAAATGTTGTGCGATGTATGTATGGACAAAAACATTGAGCGGTTAACAATCCATGATCTCAGCGCAATAATGGTAAACGCCAAGCTGTGTTTTGCGAATAGACGCCAAGACTTGTCTCAATATCTGAGTGACCTGATGATTTATCGAGTCATTACTAAAAATTGTGAGAGACAACTGGCAAAAATCCGGAGGTATGTTTAATTAAGATTTTGATCCAAAACAGCCTTGATCAATGCATAAAGTGAACGTATCAGATGAAATGTCAAAAAGGACGAACAAAATTTAACGATTGAGGATTTGAGATTTCGACATGGCTGGCAATTCAGAATTAATGGAAGTTATTAAAAACAACGTGGACAATCATCACGCAAAGATAAGCGATTCTCTCTATGAGAAGTGGATAGAATTAAATCAAAATAAACGTATTGAGAGCAAAGAGTCGGCTTTTCATCTATCTGTAGTTATAGACTTAAAAACTCAGATTTCTGAGTATTTTGAGAACTCAAATTTGGCACTTAGTTGGCAAAACACATCCGTTGAAGATCAGAACGGTATTTGCTCAATTTTATTGATGGATTTTTTGATTGAACTTGCACACGCTTTCCACGGCAAATTTAGCACATCTTGACTGTCGCGTGGCGGTGCGATTTTCAAAATAAAATCGCGAACATTCGGCGTCATGCCAAAGCCTTTTGTCAGACCAAAAGTAAACATGTATTTGAACAGATTTGTCTTTCTTTTAGTTAGTAATCAATTCTATCGTTTCAGGGTCAACAAGAGAAAACCTCAAAAACACATAGGAGTCAGTTGCAGAGCGTTCTACAAGATTATTGCACATCGAAAGGAGACTATCCCAACTGAGTTGTTCAGGGTCAAAAAACTCGTTCCACTCATATTTAGCGAGAAAGTTGTTTGCGTATAGTTGCTCAAGTTTTTGGTAACTGACCTTGGGGTTTTCTCTTTTAAATTCGATGAGTGACCTGGTCTTATCAGGCGGAAACCCCTCTTTTACATTACGGCTTTTGAATAATATTTTGGTGGGATAAAAATTTGGTGGCGCAACAAACAATTCAGTAAATGCTGGCACCGGGCTATCGCTCAGTTTTGAGTCCCGCACATAAATTAAGATTTCTTCATATGGGTAGTAAATCCTATACTTCTGATTTAATTCTCCAATTATTGTCTGATCCATTTGTTTGGGCCAATATAACTTATTTTTAATTAGTATTTTTTAGAGTTAGTGGGTGACACATGCCCTGACTATAAATTTTTGCATCTCGGTGGTGCTTATTAGTTTAAAAACAGAAAAGTTTGACGACTTTCTCAAGTGCCAGATCATTAATGAATTGGTAGATCATGACAAGCTAACATATCATCCCGTATGGCTAACTATCAAAGCCTTAATCGCATCTTTGGTATGTTTGTGGTTTTTCAAAAATAAAAGCCAAGTTGTTTGCCGGCATTGTCGCCACTTTAAGAAGTTCTAATTTTGCCTTTTTTAACTGGGCGGTCATCCATACATCGTTTTTATAACCAATTTGAGGATCCGCCTCTATCAAATTCTGATGAAAAGTTTCATCGCCAGCACTGGTAAGTTTGCCGTTTCTTTTAAAGGGTCCGTAAATTATTGAACGACCCCCGGGTGATAATGCCGAAGACATTTCGCTAATCAATATTTGTGCCTCTTCTTCACTTATTAAGTGAAAGAGATTTACTAAAAGTATGAATTTTTGGCAGTTGAGTTTAGAGGACCATCCAATCTCTGTTGCGTCTAGTATAATAGGTGGCCTCACGTTGGCAAAATTATCCTTTTTGCACCACGCTTCAATGCTTGCTATTCGAAGTTGATCAATTTCAGACGGTTGCCAATCCAGACTCGGTTTAGCAACTGCGAGCTTTACGATGTGCTGCCCGGTGCCACTGGCAATTTCGAGGGCTTTACCTTTCTCTGGAGCAAACTCTTTGACAAGTTCTGTTATTGGGCCAGCATTTTTTTCTGCCGCAGGCGCTGACAAACGGCCGTCATTGGATTGTATTGCAACGCTAGCGTTTGGTGGAATATTCTTACGAAAACCCATTTTTAAACTCGAAATATTGTGCAAACTGACTGTACTCAATCACTCAGATTTTTCCGATAAAACTTCTTTGCTTTAACGCTTCAATTTTCGTTCCTATATTTTGTGTACGCTTTAACGAACATAATTTTCGGTGAGGTAGTCTAAATTCAGTTTTATATTAGTAAAGCTATTGATGGAAAATACGACTGCATTGCATCACCTTATTAGTGTCCTCAAGATCTACTTTTTTGACTAAGCTCAAAGTGTTAATAATTAGAACAAATGTCTGCGGTGAATATGTGAAAGTGGTTTCAGTTCGGTGGTAAGAAATAAAAAAAATAAAAGTCCATGCATTGATATTTGTGATTTTTCTGGACCAAATGGATGGTGTGTTGGTTGTGGCCGAACTCGTGGAGAATGTGACAAATGGAAAAAACTTCGTCGCTACGACATACAGATGATTAAGAAGCAGTTAAAAAGACGTTTAGCATTGATAGCTATTGAGATCGATTAAACTAAGTTTCGAGATCAGCAAAGTGAGAAAATGTAATGGATGTTGCAAGTCGACCAGATGTCATACCGGTAACTCTTTTAACGGGTTTTTTGGGGAGCGGTAAATCCACACTTCTGTCCGAAATTCTCAAGCGCTTAGAATTTCAAAACACAGCTGTCATTGTCAACGAGTTTGGCGAAGTTGGTCTTGATGGTGTTCTGATTGAGCATTCTGAAAACCAAATTATTGAAATGACATCAGGATGCCTTTGTTGCACGGTAAGGGGAGACATAAGGCAGACGCTTCTCATGTTGTATAACAAGCGGGAGACCGGTGAAATACCCAAGTTTGATCGGGTTGTGGTGGAATCCACTGGTTTAGCTGATCCCGCTCCTGTCATTCATACATTAATGAGTGATCGTTTTTTGGAGCACCGGTTCATGTTAGGCGGCATCGTCACTACTGTAGATGCTACGAATGGTCTGTCGACGATAGAAAAACATAAAGAGTGTGAAAAACAGGTCGCAGTTGCCGACAGGATAGTTATTACCAAGACAGATATCGAAAATATCGAAATTTCTAGACAAGGCATTGATAGTTTAAAGGTGAGAATATCTGAACTCAATCCAACGGCGCAACTCTGCGAGCGTCATGATGTGTCATTTAAATTTGATAATTTATTCGATACATCGCTTTACAACCCAATTTCCAAAACAATTAATGTTCGAAAATGGCTGAATGCTGAGGCTTTTCCCGTCGATGATCACCATCATCATCATCACGATCATGGGGACGACGGGAAAGCAACAGAACAAACCAGGGGACAGCATCAACATGATGTATCGCGTCATGGTCAAAACATCCGATCTTTCACCTTAATTCTGGATCAGCCGATCAAGATTGATACTTTTGCGACGGCGCTTGAGGCTTTATTGTTTACGCAAGCTTCCCGATTGCTCCGTATAAAAGGCATTGTTAATACTGTTGATCGACCGGGGAAGCCAATGGTTATTCATGGTGTTCAGCATATTTTTCATGACCCTACATGGCTCGACAATTGGCCGGACGAAGACCATCGGACAAAGCTTGTTTTTATAACAGATGGCATTGAACGAACGACCCTTGATGAATTTTTTAAGTCCTGGATCGGATCATCAAGCGGGCAGTGGTTATGAGCATGCGCAGCCAACATTTGCAACCTAAACCTGGCCGGTTAGCACAGTCACAGGCACTTGATTGTTCTCTTGCATTTTTCTCTCGTCAGTTTGTCTTTGGACCACAATCCTCACAACGACCATGAATTTCGACGATTGGTCTTTCCGCTGTGAAGCCACTTTTCTTGGAAATGTTTTCAATGCTGCGGTTAAGCCTCTTATCAATGTGTTCTTTTACATCTCCACAATCATCGCAAATCACGAAAATTGGCGCAGCGTCATGATCTGCATCACAACAAATCGTCCAGGCGTTTAAACTTTCGAGACGATGAACAACTTTCAATTCGATTAAGCTGTCCAAAGCTCGGTAGATTTGAAGAGGAGCTTTTAATCCATGGGCCTTTAGCTGATCTAATAAATCGTAGGCTCCAATCGGTTTACTGGATTGACTGAGCGCCTCATAAACAAGAGCCTGGTTCTTTGATAATTTTAGTTGCTGTTTGTCTCGCATGTGACGCCGCTATCCTCTCATAGGCCTATTGAAGTTTAACTGTTTGAAAAGCCATTGAACGGGTAAAAGAGATATAATGAAGCCTAGTAGCGCAGCGACAACAATGCTGGGTCCAGCTGGTGTATCCCACCGGAGTGATCCTTCAAGACCGATCCAAACACTTGCTGCACCGATCATCGATGCAACAATCGCCATCATTTCTGGACTTATCGCGAAACGTCTCGCTGTCGCTGCTGGAATGATTAGGAGCGCTGTAATGAGCAGAACTCCAACTATTTTCATTGAAATGGCAATTACAGCGGCCATTAAAACCATGAAAAAAAAGTTTGCCCTGTCTGGTTTCAAACCCTCCGCGACAGCGATCTCATAATTTACTGTTGCAGCAAATAACGATTTCCAAATTAATGCAAGCGCTGCCAGAACTGCTAAACCACCAATCCAAATTATTACGATGTCTGTCCTGTTTATGGCAAGAATATCCCCGAAAAGAAAACCCATCAGGTCAACTCTTACCCAAGTCATAAATGCCAAAACAACTAGCCCCACAGCCAGAGTGGCATGCGCCAGTAGGCCTAAGAGGGCGTCTGAGGATAACTGGGCTTGTCGCTGTAAAAGTAGGAGCAACATTGCTACGATTACCGATATTATAAATACTGTGAAGGTTATATTCAATTCTAGCAGTAGAGCTATTGCTACTCCAAGAAGTGCTGAATGTGACAGCGTATCTCCAAAGTAAGCTAGTCTCCGCCAAACTATGAAACAACCAAGTGGTCCAGCAAGTACCGCCACGCCAATACCGCCAATCACCGCGCGAATGAAAAAATCGTCAAGCATGACGCTTCGACCCCTCACTATTTGAAGCACCCTCAACTGACTTATGAAGAGATGCCGGACTGATCTTTTCCAATTTTTGAACTGTTCTGTCGGGCAAATGTTCGTGGTCGTGGTTATGTTTGTAAAACGCTAGCTCATTAGCTGCGCGGTCTCCAAACAGTGTTCTAAATTCAGGTGCTGATGCGACAGCTTCTGGACTTCCTGAGCAGCATACGTGGCCGTTTAAGCAGATGACTTTATCAGTACTCGACATGACTACATGTAAGTCATGAGATATGAGAATGATTCCACAATCCAATTCAGTTCTGATTTTTTCAATCAGACGGTAAAGCTCTATTTCACCATTGAAATCTACACCCTGCACTGGCTCGTCCAGAACAAGGAGTTCAGG
>NZKO01000110.1 GCA_002692535.1 Opitutia bacterium | reverse complement strand
CGGTCGGCAATCCGGATAAATGGTGTGATCTCCAGCATGGGCAGCGTAAGCAATCGTATCGAAGCCGAGGGATAGGGCATGGCCTCCTGCCAGTGCCAGCAAGATCATGTTACGATTGGGAACGACCGTTGATTTCATGGACTCTTCGGCATAATGTCCTTTAGGCAAAGTAAGGGATTTGTCAGTGAGCGAGGATCCGCCAAGTATTTGACCAAGTTGTGGGAGTTTCAGGATTTCATGAGAGAGATCTAAATAATCTCCAATCTTTTGGCTGTAATCGAGTTCCTTTGCATGCCTCTGACCATAGTCAATTGATATCAAGCGTATTTCCTTTGCCTCCCGTTTCATTTGGGTGGCAAGTACCGTGGAGTCGAGTCCTCCAGAGAAAAGCACGATGGCTTTCATGAAATAATGCTTCTTAGGTTAAACATATGGACCTTACTGAATATCGAATTCCATCTGAATATCCAACGGTTTTCGATTCTTTTTAGAATATCTCATCCAAGGAATTTTTTAATCTGGTCGCGGAAAAATCTTACGGTGTATGTAATATATTCTTTCGAGCTCCTTGATGGGGTCTGGGTGATCATCTACCCGAAGATCACGAAACCGATCGGTTAAGCCGCCGTATCCCCATCTTTCCTTAACGATCAAAAGAGATGCCGACTGTCTTCCTCTTTTGTCACCCCCAGCTTTTTGACCTGAGTGAAGGGCTGAAATCATTCTTTCGGCAAGTGTGCCATTCGCATCTTCAAAAGCTTTGCCCATGGCATCGATTACATCCGGTCCGGTTAGAATATTTCCCAGTGCAGCATAATTTGCTCCATGTTTACCGCCTGCCCATTCAAGGCATTCGGAACCTGTGAACACGGAAGCGTTTCCCTCGATTCCAATAACTGCCAATTGGCGACTATTTTGATGTGGGTCAGAGGAAGTCATGAGATTTACGACATCTCCGGCTGACTTTCCAGCTGCCAATAATTCAAGACCAATAGGCCCGTACCGGGGATTGCCCCATGCCTGACTGGCAATTGCCCCAACACCTGCTCTGGCGTAAGGTACCACAGACCCAACGGCCACGAACTTCGATTGTACCGCTACCCCTAGCTCTCCTGTTTTTTCATCCCGTGCCACAATCGAAAAGGTAGAAATTGGGAGCGACTGAGGTTTTGCGCAAACCCAACTTGCGAAGAGAAATAATGATGAATGGAGAAGGGTCATTCGCCTTGACCCTAGTGTGAAAACGCTTAATTTCAAACCATTACTTGATGCCGGGCTAGCTCAATTGGTAGAGCAGTTGACTCTTAATCAATTGGTTCGGGGTTCGAGTCCCCGGCCCGGTACCAAGAACAAAAATTTTAACAGCACCCGCCCCCGGGATAACAACTGTTCGGACTTTCCATCTGGATGAGGTTTACAGGTTTTGCTTCGGGAATACCGCATTTTTCTTTGGAAAGGCAATCGGTATGCGTGGCTGTCAGGATAAATCTGTCCTCCTCAAATTCAAGTCCGTATCTCCCAATGGTCTCAGACTGGTATTCAACTTCGATATCAAGGTTCTGAAGACCTATTTCTTTTTCCGCCATTTCTATAATTTCAATTACCTTCCGTGGCTTCAAGCGATGATCATAATCATGGGCCGTCCACAGCTGAAAGTTTGCGGTTTTTTCCAGTCTTACAGAACCCCCGCAATCGACATAGCTCTTGGTAATTTCACCAACTTCTGTGAGATGGAAATGGGGTGCGATATGGCTGCCATTGGGGAGAACGAAAGTTAGTTCATTAAGCTCAGATAAGGTGTTTTTGAAATCTTTAACATTCATATAACTCTCATAAGATAAGGGTAAGGGGATCGACTTCAAGAAGAAGTCTCAGATGAGATTGTTTTTCCCATTGCCTGTCCTGCAATGCTGCCTGTGGTCCAGGCCGCCTGAAAATTAAATCCGCCTGTTATTCCGTCAATGTTCAGACATTCGCCGGCGAAAAAAAGCCCTTCATGCAAAGTACTTTCCATCTTGCGGAAATCAATTTCCCTGAGACAAATCCCTCCGCAGGTCACAAATTCATCCTTGTTCGTGGTCTTACCATCCACTTGTAATCGCATGGCAGAAAGATTATTTTGCAAATCAAAGCTTTTCTCCCGGCTCAAGTGTGCCCAGGTCGTATCCTTTTCAATTTGAGACAGTGAAACTATTCTGCTCCATAATCGTTTGGGGATTTCAGTAAATGGATTTTGAGTGATCCGCAGTGTGGGATGCTCCATTCTCAGAATTTTGAAATGATCGGTGAGATTTTGAGGAGAGTGAGAACCGAGCCAGTTTATGGAAACTTCGAACTTGTAATTTGCCTCTGCGAGTTGTTTCGCATCCCATGCAGATGCCTTGAGGATGGCAGGACCACTCAAACCACGATGTGTGATGAGAAGGGGACCGCTTTGTGTCTTTCCTTTTGGTATGGTCTGAATGCGGGCATTCTGCACGGAAAGACCAGACAAATCCTTCAGCGGATGATTGGGGAGATTGAAAGCAAAAAGGGAGGGGATAAGCGGATGAATTGTGTGTCCAAGTTTTCGAAGTTGATCCAAAATTTTGGATTCCTTGAGAGAGCCAAGAGCAAGGCATACCTTTTTAGCCGTAACAGTATTTCCAGAAGCAAGATGGAGTTTCCATTTGTCATTTTCTTTTACAATATCACAAACTCGTTGGTTAAGCTGGATTGATATCCCAAGTTTTCGAATGCTCTGCTTGAGACAATCTATGATGGTTTGAGATTGATTGGATACAGGAAAAATCCGACCGTCTCTTTCGGTCTTGGTCTTTATTCCCTTTTTTTCGAACCACTCAATGGTATCCTTTGGTTGCCAATGATGAAAAGCACTCCGTAGTTCACGAGATCCCCTCGGATAATGCTTACTCAATTCCATGGGATCAAAGCAGTTATGAGTTACGTTGCAACGTCCACCTCCGGAAACTTTTACTTTGCGGAGAACGGTTGTACCCCTCTCCAAAATGGTAATGTCAGCAGAGGGGTTTTTTTCAGCTGCCGAAATGGCAGTGAAAAAGCCTGCTGCTCCACCACCAATTATAATTAACTTTTCTCGCTCCACCACCATACAAAACTTATCAAGCAATAGGAGTACATGAAAGCAAGTAATCGATAAATTTTCTAACAGGTTTGCGGTTTGTCATTTTTCAGGCAATCTTATTTGCATGTATCATCCTGGAGGATTTGGAAATTCGAATAGTAGACACGATCTCCCGCCTTACAAAAGGGAACCTTCCCTAACAAAGGCGGTCTTTTTCTTGGTTGGTATGCTTATTTTCTGGGTTCTTTGCTTTGTAACAGGCTTGAAATTAGGAATGGGTTGGTATGCCTGGCCTATCGGAACATCTTTATTATTTCTTGTTTTCTTTGCTTATAATCTCTGGCAATTCCGCAGGTTTTCCAGGCGCAAAGCTTCGTTTAAAACATTTTCTTGAAAAGTTTTAACATCACTTTGCAGAACCATTATTTGTTGTGTTGTTTAGAATTCTTTAATCTCCCAAAATAAAGAAGGTTTTCTTGTTAAGGGTGAATCTTATGGTTGTTATTAAATAAGTTAGTATTTTGTGGTCGGCACTAATACGGCAACTCCGATAATTACTCGAAAGGCATTTTTCGGTTGAAAAGATTTATTCAATTTTTGGAAATATAAGAAATCTCTCTTTAACGTATGCGACTCTTTTTATTTCTATCCCTTTCCATATGCACACTATGCTCTGCTCGGGATCCAGATGCCACTCATGCCTTTACGGATGTTAATGGAAGAACCCTTAAGGCTAAATTCATCGAATCCAGTCCTGATTCAGTTAAGATCGAATGGAATGGGCAGACTTTTAATCTCCCGCTAATCACCCTTGATGCAAAGACACAGTCTCTCGTTGATCGACTGAGCAAATCATCTGTTCCATCCGATTCCTCAGCTGTTGTTCAAAAGTGGACTGATACCCAGGGTAGAACGATCGAGGCTAAGTTTGTAAAAGCAGATAATCTGACTTTGACAATCGAATGGAACGGAAAAGTTACTGCATTACCGCTTACCATGTTCAGCGTGAGTTCCCGTAAGCTTGCAGCAGAATTGCAAAAAGCTCAAACAGCAACACCAATAAAGCCTGCACCCAAGATTGAGCTCAATGATAGTTTGGATCTTTCCAAAGAATACCCATGGCAGAACAGTTCCGGACAAACTGCATATGGTTTATTTTTGGACCTCGGCAAGTCGGAGTTGAAGATTTCCATGAACCGTGGAACCCGAGAGGTTGCCATACCAGTTGATAGTCTGAATGAGGATTCGTTGACTCTTGCAAAAAAGTTAAAAGTACTCGCTTCCGCTGAGCAAAAGGAATTGTCCGCTCTTGCTAAGAAACGTAAAGCCATGAAAGTTTCCTCAGTGACCGAAGCTGATCTCGATCTGGAGCATGAATTTACAAATTTGAGCGGACAAGTTATGAAAGCTCAATTTGTAGATGCGGATGAAAGAGAGGTTTCCTTACTTATGGCTAAAAGATCTAAAAATCCATTTAAGCTGGCATGGACCTCTTTTGCTGATGAATCGGTGGCCAAGTTGGAAGCATTGCGTAGAAAAAGAGTGGAAGTTGATAATTTGAAACCGAAAATTATTCCGGCAAAAGGGAATCGACTGTCTTATTTCGGCAGTGGAAAGTATAAGGGCTACAACACCGTATTTGAAGAGAACACTTACTCGGTTGGTGTTCCATACTCGGGGACAGGTTTGCATATTTTTGTAAAGCAGGAGGCTATGGAGAATGGAGTGAGTGCGGGGCCATTGGGTATCCTCAGGATGTCAGTTGGCTTTTCGACCAGATACACGGACAGAACTAATCCCGAGCGCCCGAGAAGAAGGGGCCGGAGTATCAAGAGTTTTGATTCGTCTCCGGAACCATCCACCGAAAGAGACGAAATTAAACTGACCGGAAAATTTACCAACGATGGAACCTTTGAGTACAATATTCGAATGACAAGGGTGGGATTGGAGTTTTGGTCCAGGATTAAGGACCCCAGTGGAGAGGAATGGCCTACCAGTCATTATGTTGGGATGTCGTTCAAGGGCACTGTGCCCAAGGTCAAGGATATGGCAATGAATCAAATCAAACCCGTCATTGGAGACGGTTCTTTCTATGCGCAACCCGTCGATGGAAAAAACGTTAAATTGCCTTTTGGTGATAGCTGGCAGGATTTGATGAAAAAAATTCCACGGGGAGCCTTGACCAATTTGAAATCTTTTGAAGCCAAAGGTTTTCCTTATGATCCACTTCGAATTGTTGTGACCCCTTTTGTTAAGGACATGAAACTCGAGTACAGTCGGTCCTACGCCTATACCTATCCACTTCAGGGAATATCATTGCATTACGCCTCCTTGGAAAAGAAAACCGAGATTCCCCGAAGTCGTGCCCTTAAGATCAACCTTCTTCCAAAATAGCCGAACAGACTAGACTATTCGCTGCTCAATAGGAAAATGCCTTTTGAAGGTTTTTTAGGCTAATACTGGCACAATCTTCAGGTGTTGGATGATAGTCGAAAGGTTCGACGGATACCCATCCCTGATAATCAATCGCCAATAGAGCATCAGCAAAGATCGGAAGAGCG
>NZKO01000109.1 GCA_002692535.1 Opitutia bacterium | reverse complement strand
TGCATCCAAATAAAAAGTGGTAACACCTCCGCCACTGACTGCCATTAAGTGGCGCCAAGTTGTAGTCATTGCTGGAGTTAAATCGAACGATGCCGTTGGTCTGAAACTACCCTGCCAGTTGTGAAATACACCAACTCGGTTTGTGTTTTGTATAATCACGTGGTGATTCCCCTGTTGTCCCCTCATGAGTGTGCGCCAACCCTCGGAGGTAGGGTGTAAATCCTTAAACCATGTG
This sequence comes from Opitutia bacterium, assembly GCA_002692535.1. Lineage (GTDB taxonomy): Bacteria > Verrucomicrobiota > Verrucomicrobiia > Opitutales > Seribacteraceae > Seribacter. The sequence goes on along the minus strand of NZKO01000109.1, from coordinate 9,206 downwards.
GAAATGGTAAAGTTAGCCGCATCATTCGTACCCCCAAGATCAATGGCAGGACTGACTAGGGCACGGGCAGAAGAACCGGTGGGAAAAGAGGCTGCGGATGCGCCAAACTTGGCATTTGCACCAGTTGCCCAAGTGGCACCATTGCTGAGCGTGGCATTGTAAAGACCATCGCGAGCTGAAGTGCCTTCATTGTATGCCTTGTTTCCGGTATTTTCATCGAAGTCGAAATAAGCGAGAAGATCATTCGGGCGATAAAGCCCACCCTGACCAAACACCACTTGTCCGGTTCCACCACCCAAATCCTTGTTTTCCGAATCCTTAACCCCGGCGGCCATGGCCAAGGTTACCGTTCCTGGAGCAGTCGGAGTAAGACGAAAAGTGTAATTTCCATCCGCCACTTTGGTCAAGTTTGAGATCGTACCTCCGGTAACGTTGAAGGAGGATGTGGTGGCTGCCACTTCGAGCAGCGATCCACCATTCCGAAATTCGACCCGCATGTCGAGATAGGGAGCGGAAGTACCTTCTCGTCCGACAAAATTGGCCTTGGTGGAGGCGAGGGGAGCGGTGGTTTTGTATGGATTTCCTCCGGGAATGATGGCCGTTTGCCCCCATTTGTGAGCCAAATAACCATGAACACGCTCACGGTTGGCATCCGTTAGGGTATTGGGGAAAACAACAAACTCTGCAATGTCACCATTTGTATCTCGACCAATGGAATTCTGCCCGGCATTGGCAGAGAGACCACCTGTCCATCGGGAGTCTGTACCAAAGACCATAAAATAATCGGCCCCATAGGCACCGTCTGGTTGGATGGTGGAAAGGGGATAACCATTGGTCGAATAGCGATTGTGGGAAGACCAGATAGCCCCACCATATCCTACCCATCTCCGGGAAGCACCCGTGCCAGACTGTACGACAGGTTGATTGTTGGCGGTACGCTTAAAAAGAACAACAAAGTCGCCGGGGACAAAACCACCGGTGAATTCCAAGCGATCCCCACCATCAAATCGAAGCAGGCTCTTGCCATTGAGAGCGTTACTGACCAGCTGTGGTTGACTACCGGCAGTGCCCTGATTGGCGTGGCGGTTGTTACCCGACTTGTCGCGCCACTGGCTGATCGAGTTGCTTGAGTGGGTGATGGTGCTGGCGTCCGCCCCGTCAAACCAAAGATGCGTCGGTATCTCAGCTGGTGTCCAATTGTTCGCCGCTTGGCTCAGCCCTCCCATCAGTAGGGATAGAGCGGTTGAAATTTTGAGGAGAGCTAGTATTGGCTGCTTCATAAATGGATGTTTGGTTGACCCAAGTAGGGCTTAAACAGAATGCGTGTGTGAGCACGCGCGTAGAGAAAATTCGTAAAAAACGAGGACGAACACCAAGCACTCCTTAGGAGCCCACGGGATAGTGGAATGTGGCTTTGATTAACGATTGGACAAAAACTTGGTTCGAAGGGATTTACCCAAATTCGTAAAAATATTACGTTGAAACAATGTTTTTTTTTAGTGGGCAGTTAAAAGGATATATAAGAACTTGTAATACAAAGCTTTATGAAAGATTTTTTTGGCAAAAAAAAGGGGGATAGGAAAAGGTTATTAACACGATTCAGGTAATTTGACGCAAAAGCTTGCTCAAAACCCGTCCAGGTCCGCATTCCTCAAAGGGATTCGCACCTTCCGAACGCATAGCCATAATAGTATCCGTCCAACGAACGGGACTGTGAATTTGACGAATCAAAGTGTCCGGAATTGAAGAGGAATCAGAGTAGGGAACTGCGGATACGTTTGCATATACCGGAAAGGCAGTTTTCCGAAAGGTGAAGTCACGTAAGAATTCACCAAACTTTTGGGCGGGTTCCTCCATCATGCGTGAGTGAAAAGCACCACTGACTTTTAGAGGAACCACCAATTTGGCTCCGGCATTTTTAAGTGGAAGAAGTGAGGCTTGAATTTCCTCAGCAGGACCGGACACCACAATCTGGCCGGGGGAATTGAAATTGGCGAGATCAACACCTCTAAGCCCTTCATTTGCAAGGCATTCAGTGATGATAGAGTCTTCCAAGCCAATCACAGCAGCCATGCCGCCCCCTTTTACCTGAGACATGATTTCTCCGCGCTTTGCGACCATTCTCAAGCCATCGGAAAAGGACACGGCTCCGGCAGTCGCCAGAGCGGCAAATTCTCCCACTGAATGACCAGCGGCCATGGAAGGGAAAACATTTTGCGAAATCAAGGACTTGGCGTGCAAATAACTGACCAAATAGAGAGCCGGTTGAGTAAATTGAGTTTGACCAAGTTGATCCTCAGGACCCTTCAGGCACAAATCTGAAATCGGGTATCCAAGAATTTCATTCGCCTGATCAAGTTCTTCTGGGAAATTTTCAAATAATTCGCTCCCCATCCCAACGGCCTGGGAGCCCTGTCCAGGAAACAGAAAAGCGGTACTCACAGGAAAAGAAGGATGCAAATAGTTTGCGCTGATGAAAAATTTGGAAAATCATGCATCACGGCATTAAACCGAAAGAATATTAAAAAATGCAAGAACATCTGATCATCGACGGAAATAATGCACTGCACACCATTCCACAACTTGCGAAAACGCTCCAAAGGGACAGACAAATGGCAAGGGATGACCTTCTACGTATGCTGGAACCACTTCAGGCTCGAGAGAACTGCCTTTTGACTGTGGTTTTCGATGGCAGGGGCGGAAAAACCACACTGACCAAGCACCACGGAAATGAAGAATATTCAATAATTTACTCATCCTCTTCCCAAGGAGCGGACGGAGTGATTGAGAAGATGGTTATGTCAGCTGAATTCCCGGAAAGATTAACCGTGGGTACCAATGATAATCTGATCCGCAACTGTGCCTACACTCACGGAGCAGCCGTAATGAGGGTGCAAGAAATAATCAAGAAACTCGACGCTTCCATCGAATTGTCCAAAAAAAAGCGGGGAAAAGTGGAGAAAATAGATCAGCGCTTCGAAAACCGTATTCCCTTTCCCGATGAATGATAAATGAAAAAAAGTTCAGAAAACGAGCTATTGGAGGCACCAGGACTCTATGGGACTCTTAAGCTGGAGGAAAAATTAATTCAGAGAATCTGGAACAATGGTGAATTTTCGCAGAAAAACCTTAAAACCTCTGACGGTAAAACGCTTGAGATTCTAGATTCCGGAAGATGGAATCTTGCCGAAGAGGGACCGGACTTTAAGGATGCCACGCTTTTGATCGATGGAAATGTGATTTCCGGAGATATTGAAATCCATATCGAGGAGAAGGATTGGGAGAAGCATGGACATGATAATGACCCAGCTTACAGAAAGGTGATCCTCCATGTATTGGTCTACCCGCCTAAAAGAAAAGGCACAGTTGTACCTTCAATTGCAGAGGAAGGAATTGCAACCTTTGTTCTTCTGCCACAATTGCGTAAAAGTCTCGAGGAGCATGCGGAGGAGGAAGCCATAGGTAGGCTTCATGGAATTTCATTTGAAAATGCTCCATCCAAAGATTTTCCCCAAAATTGGGAAGAGTCGCGAAAATGGGCATACGAAAGATGGCTCACAAAACGTAATTATGCAGAAAAAAGACTGAAGGCCGCGGGGTGGGTAGAGGCTTGCCATCAATGGCTCCTTGAGGTCTTGGGGCACCTGAGAAACCGAAGTCCCATGGCACGGATCGCACTGAAATATCCTACGCAATCTTGGCTGACGGGATTGGAAACAAATGCGGTCTATTCTTCTCAAAAGGATTGGAAACTGCGAGGTTGCCGACCATTCAATCATCCCAAAAAACGGCTTAAGCAATATGCTCAACTTATCGAAAATTGTCCAAATTGGATGGAATCCTTAAAAAACATGGATTTCAAGAGTGATTCACTGCAAAGGGAATTGTCTGATTTCAATCGTAAAAACCTGAACCTCAAAAGACTCGAAAAAGAGTTCACGCAAGAGGTTTTAGGTGGAAACTTTGGAGGTACGAGGGTTCATACCCTGATGATCGATGCATGCCTCCCCTTATGGTCGGTTTATCATGATTTGGATGTTTTTGATTTTTGGTTTCACTGGACCGCTGGTGACGTGCCATCCACTTTCCGTTCATGGGCAAAAGAAAAAGGTCTCACCCACAGGTTTCTTCCATTTTGCAATGGCATCGCCCAGTCCATCATTTTCGGCAACATTCAACGCTCCATTCAACCCAGTTCATCATAAAACCCTTGCCACGAAGATTTGTTGGATTAGGGCTAAATGACAAGACCAGAAAAAACTCATGAAAATCTGTTTGAACACCAGTACAATCAAACCTGTTCCACTCCTTGAAAAAATCAGGTTGGTCGGAGAAACCGGGTATGCGGGAATCGAGTTGTGGCTCAACGATGTCTGGGAATTCGTGGCTCGCGGAGGGGAAGTGAGTGAGATAAGTCGGGCGCTTGATGACCATGGATTGATTGTTCCCTCTGTGATCGCAATGAGACAGTGGGGAGATTTTGAAGGTTGGGAACATCAATTGGTTCTGGATGAAGCGAGAAGGCGATTTGCCCTGGGTGCCCGATTAGGAGCACCTTTTATTGTGGCCACTCCTCCGCTGGAAAACCCGGAAACTTCACATCTGGCTGCCAGGTACAAGGAACTTTTGGAAATTGGTCGTGAGGAGGGAATCAAACCCACATTTGAATACATCAGTTTCTTCAAATCGGTTCACACGCTCAAACGGGCATGGGAAATCGTGCAAGAGGCAGATGATCCGGATGCAACCCTGATTTTGGACGCATTCCACAACTGGAACAGTGGATCCACGGCTCAGGATCTGATTGATATTCCACTGGATCGAATCAGTCATTACCATATTGATGATGCAGATCCGGATAAGCCTGCTCTTGGCCAAACCGATCCCGACCGGGTGATGCCTGGTGATGGGCAAATTGATCTCGCAGCGGAAATCAAAATGCTCAAGCAAAAAGGATATCAGGGGACGGTAAGTTTGGAATTGTTCAATCAGAAATGGTGGAACAAGGATCCTCGCGAAACCCTTAAAATAGGATACGAACGGGTTTTTGGACTCGTAAACCAATGATCAAATCCGAAAAATTCCAAGAGAATGGCAAGTCATGCGTCAAATCTCTTTGAATGAATGTTAAAGATCTGAATGAGCACAGAACAAATCGAAGAATTTGCCAAACATTTCGAGCAACTCGAATCGCCGCTTATCGCGTATGCCTGTCAGATTTTAAAGAATCTCGAGGATGCGAGAGATCAGGTGCAGGAAGCGTTTAAGCGAATGATCAAGGAAGAACAATTTATCGAGAACCCAAAGGCATGGCTTTACCGCACGACTCGTAACCTAAGCATTAGTCACATTCGGAAACATCAAAGAATGCAGAAGGAAGGAGAGGAAAAGCAGCTCGATTTCTTTGCCTCTAAGTTAGATTCAGGGGATGATCCCAACAGTCCGGTAGAGAAACTTGAAAGATCCGAAAAAATCAACCGCGTAGCTCATTTTGTCTCTCTGCTTCCTGAAGATTCAAAGGATTTGATCAAAATGAAGTTTGATAAGAAGCTAAGTTATCGTGAAATTTCAAATGAGACGGGACTGACCGAGGGAAATGTTGGCTATAAACTTCATCACCTGCTGCAAGGCTTAGCCGATGACCTAAAAGCTGAGGGAATCACATCATGAATGAAGATAAGATGGAAGAGAGAATTCTCGCTTACTTGGTTGGAGAATGCGACGAGGAAGAAGCCTTCGAGGTAGAGAAGATGTGCCGAGAGAATGCCTTATGGCAGGCAGAAAAGATACGCTATGGACAAATATTGGGGCTACTGGAGGAATCCATTAACCAGCCAGATCCAGAATCATTGCCGGAAAAGGAAACAAAACTCACTGAAAATCAGCGAAATGAAATCAAATCACTTTTGGCAGTCAAATCACTGACTCTCCAGAAGAATGAAGATGAGAATAGTAAGGAGAATAAGAATGAGATGAAGGAAAATGTTATGACTGAGAAGGAAGAAAAAGATGAGAAAAATTCAAAAGTCATCTATTGGGCACCCCTCGCAGCAGCGGCCGTGGCTGCCATGATCGCCTATTGGGGAAGCCCGGAAAAAGAAGCTGGAGGAGCAACGGTTGCGTCTACTTCGACCGTTGAGCAGAAGCAATCGGAATTAAACTCTTCTCATATTGATGAAAAAACGCTTTCCGGAAAAGAAACTTTCTCTGCAGAAACTGAAATCGCCTTGCAAGACGCCATCGCAGACAGTGCCAATGAAACCCTTGCTCTTCGCACCGCCAGCGAAATCAAAGAGTTGGAGCAAGCAAATATCGAAAATCTACCCAGTGGTAAGGAATTAGCCGCCAAAATTACCAATCGATCTTTATCTATTGATAAAAACAATTCCCTTGCGCAACTCGAAGCAAATGTGAGTGAGGATTCAGTGTCCTCCGATTCGTCTTTGGCCGCGGCCTTTTCCTTACCGGTTCCTTTACCTGCACCTGCGGGATTGCAACCTGAGGCCATTTCAGGAGAGGATAGTTCGAAGATAAAGAGCAAAGCTGAGACCAATTTTTCCAAAGCTATTGAAAAATCGACCACCGAAAGCTCAAATAGATGGTATTCACTGATTAAAGGACCCCAAGAAAGCTTTGTTTTCAATGAAAAGGGGGATTCGCTGGGCAAAATTCAGATACTTGAAAGTACACCAGGCAAAATCCAATTCAAACGAACAAATTGGCCCAACCAAAACCGAAATTTCACTCTTGAAACTGGAGCTTATGAAATACGTCTCAGCCAAGAGCAAGCTGGCACCTTAATTCTAAAAGGAAATGTGATTCGTTTGGAAGAAGGTAACAAATATGAATTTAAGATAACAGAAGCATGGGAACTGGATAAGGAGGAGAAAAGAAATCCAGTCCCTATCGAAGACCTAAATCCCTAAATACTGTGTAGGCCACGCCCGTCTGCGCTTAGAGCGGCTTCCTTAAGCGATTCTGAAAGGGTGGGGTGGGCATGAATTGTCCGGGCCAAGTCTTCGGAAGAACCACCATACTCCATGTGGGCCACAGCAGAGGCAATCAGCTCTGAAGCTCCACGCGCCACAACCTGTACACCCAAAAGCTTATCGCTTGCGGCTTCGGCAACCACTTTGACCATTCCATCGGTAGCACCAGTGGCCAAAGCTCTGCCGTTCGCAGCCATGGGGAAACTACCTGTTCGCACTTCAATTCCGCGATCCTTGGCCTGTTTTTCCGATAATCCTACATTGGCAATTTCGGGGTCCACATAAATGACTCCGGGTACCATGTCGTAGTTTACGTGGCCGCTCTGTCCTGCAAGTATTTCGGCACATGCAACTCCGTCTTCTTCAGCCTTATGAGCGAGCATTGGTCCATGAATAACATCTCCTATGGCCCGGACTCCGGGGAGATTTGTTTGAAAGCAATGATCCACTGAAATCCGTCCTCGATCATCCATCTCGACGCCAGCTTCCGACAAACCCAACCCATCCGTGCAGGGTCCACGACCCACCGCAACGAGTACACGATCCACAGTTAACGAGTCGTTTCCTTTGGAAGACTCGAGACTGAGAATCGCCTTTTCTCCCTTAACTTTGGCAGATGCGACTTTTGTTTCCAAACGAAAGGAGAGTCCTTGTTTTTCAAAAATCCTACGGGCAACCTTAGACATTTCAGGATCCAGTTGCGGGCAGATCTCAGGTAAGAATTCAATTATTTCCACTTTTGTGCCCAACCTTGACCATACGCAACCAAGTTCCAATCCGATTGCACCGGCTCCGATCACAGCCATTTTTTGGGGAACGCGATCAAAGGCTATGCCATGATCACTATTAACCACAATCTTTCCATCATAAGGAAGGAAGGGCAACTCAACCGGTTTGGAGCCGGTGGCTATGACAATCTCATTTGCCGAATATTTTCCTGCAGACTTACCCTCCACATCAATTTCCCCATTAGCAAGAATTCGTGCGCTTCCCTCAAGGCAAGTCACTCCTTTTTTAGTTACAAGCGCACGGACACCTTTTCCAAGTTGATCGACAACTCCATCCTTTTTTTTCATCAAGGCTGAAAGATCATGCTCAAGATCCTTACATACAATCCCGTGAGCAGATGCATGCTCCTTTAGCTCATGAAAAACTTCGGTTGAATGGAGTAATGCCTTACTGGGAATACAGCCCACATTCAGGCAGGTTCCCCCAAGTCTTGGATTTTTATCAACGAGAGCAGTCTTCAAACCCAATTGAGCACAACGGATGGCGCATACGTATCCTCCAGGCCCTGCACCCACCACAATGACGTCAAAAGCACTTTTTTCACTCATGATTCAAATTCCCAGTGCCAATCGGGCGGGTTCCTCAATTGCTTCCTTGATCTTAACCAGAAAGGTAACCGCTTCCTTACCGTCCACCACACGATGATCATAGGAAAGAGCAAGGTACATCATCGGACGGGCGACAATTTCACCGTTACGAACAACCGGACGTTCCTGAATGGTGTGCATACCCAAAATGCCGCTTTGAGGTGGATTAATTATAGGGGTGGACAACAAGGATCCGTAAATGCCTCCATTGGTGATGGTAAAACATCCACCCTGCATATCCTGAAGGGTGATACCTCCGGATCTCGCTTTTTCGGCAAACCCAACAATACCCTGCTCAATCTCAGCGAACGTCATCTGATCGCAATCACGAAGGACGGGAACCACAAGTCCGCGCTCCGTACCCACGGCAACACCAATATCGTAATAATGATGTTCAACCAGTTGCTCTCCCTCAATTCGGACGTTAATCCCGGGTACGGCTTTTAAGGCATGAACAACTGCCTTAACGAAAAAGGACATAAAGCCGAGCTTCACTCCGTTGGCTTTGACGAAAGCATCCTGATGGGATTTTCGCAGCGCCATTACCGCAGAAAGATCAACTTCATTGAAAGTGGAAAGGATTGCGGCTGTCTGCTGAGCCTCCACCAAACGGGAAGCAATCTTGCGACGGATGGGAGTAATTGGACGACGGGTTACCCGATCATCCGTACGCGCCTTTGAGGCAGGAGCAGGGGAGGTGGCAATTTCCACCTTGGCGGAAGATGGCACGGCAGTTTGTGCTTTGAGTACATCACCCTTGGTAATCCGGCCATCCTTTCCAGTTCCCTCAATGATTGAAGGATCGATATCCGTTTCATCCAGAAGTTTCCGAACCGCTGGG
>NZKO01000108.1 GCA_002692535.1 Opitutia bacterium | reverse complement strand
CGTGCTTTTTTGGATAGCGACGCGATTGTTCGCCAAAATATTTTAAAATATCATATTTACCTTAGAGTACCGATTACACCCGCCACTTTGGAAAAACTTCTTCGGGATCAGGACCGTGGTGTATTGTTAACGGCTCTGGACCGAATTTCCAGCAATGCAAGCCAGCCCAGGATTATTGCTGAAATTGAGAAACTTTCCGCTCACGATGATCGGGGTGTACGACTAAAAATCGTAGATGTTGCCAGAGATTGTAACCGGTATCACACCAAATACAGGATTATTCTAAGAGCAATGACGGAAGACTCAGATGCCGAAGTTGCTTCGATGGCTGCCGTTGAATTGGCCAGATTTGGAGAAAAAATCAAGCCTGCTGTAATCGATAGAATCAAAAATTATTTGCTCTCGGCGAAGGGAATGAGTTCACAAGTGACTACCATCTTGTATGCAGTCTCTGCCATGGGTGCCGATGGGATCGAGGTTTACAGAGCCCTTACCCAGCATGGCAGTTCAAGAATCAGAACTGTTGCATGGCAAAGGTTTCTAAACCTTTCGAACGGCTGGAGAAATCCGGAGGAGTGGACTGTAGCATTGAAGGATCGGGACCAAGGGGTGAGGACTGCTGTTGTGAATGCGTTGCGGGGTCGAATCTCTGCCATTGATCAATTAACGATGGGGGCACTGGTAGAAAGTCCCCATGAGGATGTCAGAAAGTTTTTAGCTGAATCACTTGTCAGTGCGGACGCTGATGCGTTTGACGAACATGGATTTGATTTGCTAATCGATGAGAATCCGAATGTGAGGGCATCTACCATACGTTCTTTCGGAGTTCGTAGGCAAACTGGTTGGTTGAAAATTATGGAACGTTCGTTGCTGGACGATGAATATATCATACAGAGAGCCGCTATGGATGCTTTGCTTTCCGAACCAGTTCGCGGGTTTTCAATTCTCAAAAAATCCCTTTCCCAAAATCCTGATTCGAAAATAAGTTCCATGATTCGAATTGAGTTACAAAGGGCAGGAATTCAACCATGAAGCAAATCAATTTATTCCTTTTGGTCATATTATTTGGATTCTGTCTCAATCTGAGAACAGTTCACGCTCAGGCAACTCCACCGGCGATTCCTGAAGATGGATTGCGGATCATGCAATTGATGAAGAATCCCAATGGCATTCGCCGTTATCCCGATGCTCTTCCCAGTCTTCTAAAAATGATGAATGAGCAGACGTGGGCCAAATTTGATACGGACCCCTTGTTCATATCAGAACTTACGGACGAGCGAATGTTTGAAAACCCCATCCTTTACGTCAATTGTGACGACCAGTCCAATTTGGAATTCTCCCCTGAGGAAAATCAGGCATTGAGGAGGTATATGGAACTTGGAGGTTTCGTTTATTTGGATGCGGGCATCAAAGCCTCTTTCCTTGGCGCTGACTTGGGGCACAGCTACGCCGCATGGGAAGAACGCCCTGAAGTTAAGGAATGGTTTGGTCAGGTATTTCCAGAAAAGGCATTCATACCTCTAGATCGTAGCCATGACCTTTTCCGAATTTTCTTCAAAGGACTCCCCAAAAATGCCGATCTTAAGATCGAAGCTTCTCAAAAAAGACTTCCGGCAACAGTGCTTACTTTTGTGGAGCAGGAGAAGTGGCCTCAGGGAACCTATTCTTTTGTCGGCATAAAAGTGAAGGGAAGATTGGCTTGCGTGGCATCTCCGATTTGTGCAATGGGGTGGGGGCGCGACGAATTTGGAAACTGGATACCTCCCATTTCATTCCGTATTCGCGAGTCAGCAGAAAACTTTGATGAAAACCTTAAGCTGGCATCCTTTACCGGTGGGACTTTTGAAGTTATCCGGGAAGACGGACTGAAGGACATCATCTATTCCGAACCGGGGCAGCGACCCGCCTGGGTGCAGGAACCCACTGGCAGGTGGAGGATTTTCAAATATTATTCGGGAGAGGAAATAAGTAATTATGCTCATTCATTTTACGCTCGCCTGGGTATGAATGTTTTTCTTTATGCCTTGCTCAACTAGTCGCCGTGACTAGGATTTTGCCATGGAAGATTTTACCTTTCCCGATCCTCCGGATCCAAAGGACATACCGTGGTGGCGCCGTATTCCTCCAATGTATTATTGGTGGGGAGGTTCGATTATTTTGCTTACAATTGCATTTATCTGGCTGCCTTCTCAATGCACTATGGAGGCATTTAACTTACCTCAAGGAACATCAGATGATCTCGAAGGCCTCGAAAAAGTTGATCAGGATAAGGAATTGGAGTTTCGAGAGGATCAAATGTGGTACAAGATTGGAGATCAATTGCCTTTTACGGGTGTGGCCCTCTCCTATCATGAAAACGGAAAAATCCGTTCGCAGACAAAGGTAAAGGATGGTAAGGCATATGGTCTGATCGAGGAATGGGATGAAAACGGTACTATTCTGGGCACTAAATTCAAAGGCGAATTTGATCGAAACCAATGATCTTCAAAATTCGTTGGATTAGGCACTTTTTATTCTTTTTCACAATCTCTGTGGTTTTCGCAAAGGAGAAGGGTCACTCCTTTGATTTGAAGAAACTTGATTTGGCCTTTGAACAGAATGAGAAAAAACTTTCACATTCAATCACAGGAAATCCTCGCTCGCTTCGTGCATGGTCAAAGAGGGGAGACATGAGACTTTTTCTGGGAAAATTTGAAGATGCCAAGTCCGATTATGAGAAAATGATCCAACTGGACCCAGCACTTGAGGTTTCTCATTGGCGTCTGGGAATCGCTTATTTTTATTTGGAAGATTACGATAAGGCCGCCCATCAATTTCAAATTTATCATAACTTCGATGCGGTGGACCGGGAAAATGGAATCTGGCGTTTTATGTCACAGTTCAAAAGCAAGGGGTTGAAAACGGCCCGTGAGGGACTTTTGAAATATGAGAAAGATGACCGACCGCCTTATCCTTTACTTTACGAAATGTTTGCCGGACGCTTGAAGCCAGAAGATGTTTTTTTGAGAATTGAGCAGGCAAATTATTCTGAAAGTTTTAAAGAGAGAGTCCTTTTTCATGGCTGTCTTTATGTCGGGATTTATCTTGAACTGGTGGATAACAAAAAGATTATGGCTGAAAATCTTTTGAAAAAAGCTTTTGAAAATAAGTACGGTCAGTCGACCGGCACTTACATGTGGCAGGTTGCCCGACTGCACTACTTTCAATTGATGAGAGAAAACAAGACAAGTTCCATGGGTAAGGATTCTTCTGGGAAATAATTCTTTAGCTTGCCGATGCTTTTAACCTCAGGTGAAGAACTGAACCGGCAAGTAGTATTGGAGCCAAAAGATTCAGGACGGGAATAACCCAGATGATGGAAGCTATCATGCCGTTTAGGAAATATTTGGGTTTTGGAACCACTGATACATTTTCAGGTATCCTGAACTCCACAAGCTGTCCGTACTCTTTTCCCAAAAGATATCCATTGAGAACTATTTGCAAAAAAAGACCCACGGGCGGAAAAAACCACGCAAGAATCAGTAAGGGCGATGCCAGTAGGTTCAAAGCAAAGGTCAGTGATAACAAGCGGGCGGAGAACAGGCATGATTTTATAAAGCCGGGTGGTTTTTGCCAAGGTATCTCAGGATAATGCTTCTTTTTAACTGCATCTAAGATATCATCGATGAAAATTCCAACAAAAGCTCCGTGTATTCCAGCAAATACCATGTAGCAAATAAGAAAAATTAAGGAACCACCAAGAAGCTGAGCAAAACCCCGAAACCAACTTTCTCCCTTTCCGAACCATGATTGTAGGGTCATTGAGAAAAAATCGAATAGGCGATCTAACAAAGCAACTCCAAGAGTTACTGCCAGAATAATGGAAAGTAGTGTAAGAAGTGTGGCAAGAGCCAGAGCCTTGCGGATTTTGGGGTCATTTACTTGCCCAAACGTTTTTAGGAAGGACGAAATCATCCATCGCAAAAAAGCTCAGATCATTGATGAAATGCAAGTTTTTTTCTCAAAAGAGAGTTTTCAAGTGGACAAAATTGATACTTCTTCATTCTAAATTAGCGGTGCATCCGTATGACGAATTCTTACAAATGAGGTCAAAATTTTTAAGGTTACGAGACGTTTGAAGATGTTTACTCAAGAAATCCGAAATGAATTTATAAAGGACATCAAATTCTTCTTCGAATACGTAATCTGGGCATTTCTTTTCATAATTTTCATTTGTTGTTTCGTTTTTTGAGAAAGAAGCAAATGAAAGAAAGGATTTTTTGCAGAAGGAGTCCAATAAGCACCGCGAATGTTTTGATAAATAATTCAATAAACACCTTTTCGTAAGAAAACAAAAAATTGTCTGTGATGGCAAATTGTCACTTTTTAACTAAATTTTCCTTTACTAAACAGAGACTAAGCAGTTATTAAGAACATAAGGTGGGATTTGTGGACAGGATAATTGGGATCAATGGCTGAGCATAATTATACGGCGGACAGCATAAAGTCGCTCGATTGGAAAGAGCACATCCGTCTGCGCCCAGGCATGTATATTGGCAAACTTGGCGACGGTTCTTCCGAAGATGATGGCATCTACGTTCTGCTTAAGGAAGTGTTGGACAATTGCATTGATGAGTTTGTGATGGGATTCGGTAAGCAAATTGACGTGGAATGTGATGGTCAATCAGTCATGGTTAGGGATTTTGGCCGAGGAATTCCATTGGAAAAACTGCTCGACTGTTCATCCAAGATTAATACCGGAGCAAAATATGATTCGGAAGCTTTCAAGAAATCCGTGGGACTCAATGGAGTCGGCATTAAGGCAGTAAATGCCCTTTCCACTAAATTTGACATTCAGTCATTCAGGGAAGGTGAGACTCGAAGGATCGAATATACCAAGGGTGACCCTCAAACTCAGGATAAGAAGAATAAGAAGACAGGTGAAGAAAATGGAACGGTAATATCTTATGTGCCGGACGATTCCATGTTTAAGAAATTCCGCTATCGCAATGAGTTTGTCGAACGGATGCTTCGATATTACACTTACCTGAATAAGGGACTCACCATCCGTTACAATGGCAAGCGTTTCCGTTCGAAGGAGGGACTCAAAGACCTGTTAAATGAGAATCTGTCCGAAGACACCCTATACCCAATTATTCATATCGAAGGCCACGACATAGAAGTGGCTTTTACCCATGTCGAACAATATGGTGAAGATTACTTTTCTTTTGTTAACGGTCAGCATACAACACAGGGTGGTACTCATCAGGCAGCTTTTAGGGAGGCCTTGGTCAAAACCATAAGGGAATTTACCAAGAAGAACTTTGAGGCCGGGGACATCCGGGGCGGTTTGGTTGCTGCGATCAGCATTAAAGTTCAGGAACCCGTTTTCGAATCCCAGACCAAGACTAAGCTTGGTTCTCTCACAGTGGCTCCGGAGGGTGAAACCATCCGCACCTTTGTGGGGAATTTTCTCAAGGAAAAACTGGATAACTATCTGCATAAAAATCCTGAAACTGCGGATGCTTTACAGGCAAAGATCCAGCGAAGCGAGCGTGAGCGAAAGGAACTTAAGGGGATTCAAAAAATCGCCCGTGAGAGGGCAAAAAAAAGCAAGGTTCACAACCGAAAACTTCGCGATTGCCGCGTTCACTTAAACACAAAGGACAAGAATAAGTTTAAAAGTACTCTTTTTATCACAGAGGGTGATTCCGCGAGCGGTTCAATCACCAAGGCCAGAGACGTTCAGTTTCAGGCTGTTTTCAGCCTTAAGGGGAAGCCTCTAAATTCTTTTGGTCTGACCCGAAAGGTTGTCTATGAAAATGAGGAATTCAATTTGATCCAAGCTGCGTTGGGGATTGAAGAAGATCTGGAGGACTTGCGGTATAACCAAGTGGTAATTGCTACGGATGCGGATGTGGATGGTATGCATATTCGCCTTTTGCTGATCACTTTCTTTCTGCAATTTTTTCCCGAACTTATCCGACAGGGACATTTGTTTGTTCTGCAAACGCCGCTTTTTCGCGTGAGAAACAAGAAATCGACTCTCTATTGTTATGATGATACGGAAAGGGAAGCAGCCATCAAAACCCTGGGCAAAAACCCCGAGATCACTCGTTTTAAGGGGTTGGGGGAAATTTCACCAGATGAATTCAAACATTTTATCAGTGAAGATATCCGTCTGGATCCCGTAAAGATTGATGCCCATGAATCAATTAAGGAAATGCTAAAGTTTTTCATGGGCAAGAATACGCCTGAAAGACAGGAGTATATCATAAGAAATTTGCGTTTTGAACATGATCTTGTGGAAGACCATAAAGAAAACGAATCAGAAGGAGCGGTTTCCGGACCAAAAGAAGAGTCCGACCCTGTCAATAGTGAGGCTGCCTGATATATATTATGTCGGAGGAAGAAAAAATTACCGAAGAAGAAGTTTCATTGCCTGAGCAAAAAAAAGAAGAGCCCACTCCACGATTTGATCCTGAGGCACTGGGGCAGGGAATCGATGGGAAAAATGGAGACGATGATGCCATCTACGTAGACGATATGTACGGCGACTGGTTCTTGGATTATGCCTCATATGTTATCCTTGAGCGAGCCGTTCCGCATGTAGACGATGGATTGAAGCCCGTACAAAGAAGAATTCTCCATTCCATGAAGGAACTGGAGGATGGTAGGTATAACAAGGTTGCCAACGTCATAGGAAACACAATGAAGTATCATCCTCACGGGGATGCTTCCATTGGCGACGCGATCATTCAATTGGGGCAAAAAGACTTACTGATCGATACTCAGGGTAACTGGGGTAATGTGCTAACCGGCGATTCGGCAGCGGCTCCGCGATATATTGAGGCAAGACTCACTCCCTTTGCCCTTGAGGTGATTTTCAGCCCAAAGGTTACTGCCTGGGCTTCTTCTTACGATGGAAGAAACAAGGAGCCGGTTACTTTTCCGGTAAAGTTCCCCGTTTTGCTTGCTCAGGGCGCTGAAGGAATTGCTGTCGGTCTTTCCACCAAAATCTTACCTCATAATTTCAATGAGATTCTGGACGCAATGATTGACGGGCTTCGGAAAAATCCCATAAATCTGCTTCCTGATTTTCCGCAGGGAGGGATTGCCGATTGTACGGATTACAATGGAGGAGCGCGTGGCGGACGCGTACGGGTTCGGGCACGAATAGAAAAAGTAAAAAAGCATTTGCTGAAAATTATTGAGATCCCGTTTGGTACGACTACAACCAGTCTCATCGATTCGATCCTGTCCGCCAATGATAAGAACAAGATTAAGATCGCAAAGATTGAGGACAATACTGCTGAGTTCGTCGAAATCATGGTTCACCTCCCATCGACTGTTTCGGCTGAAGATGCTCTTCCTGCACTCTATGCGTTTACTGATTGTGAAGTGAGTCTTGCACCGAATGCCTGTGTCATTCAAAACAACCACCCGCAATTTCTTTCGGTCAATGACATTGTTAAATCCTCTGCCAATTTGACCCGTGAACTTCTTCGCCAAGAACTGGAAATAAAGCTTGGTGAACTGCAGGAAAAATGGCATTTCGCCTCGCTTGAGAAAATTTTCATTGAGAAGCGGATTTATCGGGACATTGAAAAGGAAGAGACTTGGGAAGGAGTCATTTCTGCGGTGGACAAGGGACTTAAACCTTATGTGAAAATGTTCAAGCGCGCCATAACTCAAGACGATATTCTCCGCCTGCTTGAAATTAAGATCAAACGGATTTCGAAATATGATTCCTTCCGTGCCGATGAGCAGATAAAAGGCTTTGAGGATGAGATCGAAGAAGTGGAGGGACATCTTGCCCAAATGACCCGTTACGCAATTCGTTACCTAAAGGAACTGAAAAAAAAGTATGGGAAGGATAAGGAGAGAAAGACTGAAATTAGTCGGGCAGAGGATGGCGAATTAGTTCCATTTGACAAAATTGTCGCATCGCAGGTGGTGGTTGCCAACGAAACTCTTTACCTAAACAGGAAAGATGGTTTCGCCGGCTTTGGATTGAAGAAGGACGAGGCGATTGAAAAGTGTTCTACTTTGGACGACGTAATTGTTTTCGGTAAGAATGGAGTGATGAAAGTGATGAAGATTGCCGATAAGATGTTTGTTGGCAAATCACCGCTGCGCGTAGCGGTTTTTCGCCGGGATGATCAAAAGGTATACAACATGGTCTACCGGGATGGGAAGAGCGGACGTTTGTACGCCAAAAAGTTCAAAATTGGTGGCGTTACGAGGGACAAGGAATATCCTCTTTTCAAAACCCATTCGAAATCCCGTATCTTCTTTTTTACGGTCCATGATTCGGAAAAGAAGAACAGCAACGTACTGGTCCATTTGGATTCCGAATTGAAAAGAGTACGGGAAAAAGTGATTGAATTTGATTTTGCGTGGCTTGAGATTCAGGGAAGGGGAGTGAAGGGCAGTACGCTTACTGCACATAAGGTTGACCGTGTTGTCAACGCGCCCCGCGAGAATGGGGATGAAAATGTGGAGTCAGTCGAACAAGAAAAGTCCAAGTCCGAACCAGTAAAAGCAGCGACCAAAAAAGAGGATGCCCAAGTAAAGAAACCCGAAGCTGTTTCCGCCAAACCACCACCAGAAAAGCCAAAGGCAAGCGAGCCAACTGATCAAAAGCTGAAGGACCAGGCAACTTTCGATTTCGAGGGTAGGTAAATCTGCTTACCTCCCTATTCTATCTGTCTTTCCACACTTTAACTATGGGAAGAGTAGGAAAAGAAGAAATCAATCGTAAGCTCCTCCACATTCTTGCCGTTGGATTTCCAGTATTTATTTTTTATGGACCTGGAGGGTTTGGATTTTCCAGAGCCCAAGTGGTTTGGATTCTTTTGGGGATATTTTTATTTTCAATTGCGGTAGATTTTTTCCGTCTTTATGCGAAATCATTCAGGTCATGGTTCTTCAAGAGGTTCGGTTACATGATGAGAAAAGAGGAAGAAACCCAGTTGACCGGCGCTACCTATATAACAGCAGGTTCTTTGATCTGCAGCTTGATTTCGCTTACAAGCGAAACTTTTGCGGCCTCAGCGTTTCTTAGCCTAACTCTTTTTATATTGGGGGATGCAGCGGCTGCCCTTTGTGGAAAGGCTTATGGCCGGATTCGGGTGGGCGAGAAAACACTTGAGGGTACATTTGGATGCTTTCTCGTATGCGCTTTGCTAACTGGATTGGTTTTTCCCCATCTGCCAATGTTTCTATCCAAATGGGATGGAGTTTTTACCTGGATGCATATTATTGTGTTTCCCTTGGGTATTGCCCTGCTTGAATTGTTTCCCATAAAGATCGGGGGAATAAAACTCAATGATAACCTTTATGTGCCCGCCGCTGTTTCATTACTTGTACTGATGAGATAGTTTTTCTTTTCATACTTTGACCTTTGAAGAATGATCAGCCAAGCAAGAGCCTATCTTCAAAGCTTCCCATTTCCTGGCTCTTTGAGCTGCTGCATTCAATAAGTTTCAACATGCCCTCCCTGACATAAAAAACTGCCCTTTGTTCAAACTCCTCTCCAATTTGAATAGCTTCCTGAATGGAGCAGGTTAATGCGAAGCTATGTTCTTGGTGAGATCGGTCTGGAGAACTGCCTACGATATTCAGAAAAACTTTGTCTCTGATCTTATCAAACAGTTTTTGGTTTCTCAGATCATTCTCTTGGTCAGGGAGCTTCACGTCCATAGGGTTGTTTGCCGTGATGATTGCAAATTCAACAGGCCAGAACTCAGGTATTTTGGGAATCAAAAAAATTGTTTTGAAATATTCGCGATTCATCATCAGGGAACAGGATTAAAGCAACAAAGGAAATGTTCGCATGTAAAGTTGATTGCTACCATAAATCCATAATTCATATGCTGAAATCATGAAAATGATTTCCTTCACTCTGATTCTATCTTTGATTTCGAGTTACTTGTTACCAAGTTTCTGTTTTGCAGATAAAGCAAACGCCACTCGTGTGCTCACATATAACGTCTGGTATGGATTCACCAAAAAGTCCGAAAGAAAATCAGAATGGTTGGCTTACGTAAAATCTTTGGAACCGGACATCGTGGCCTTGCAGGAATTGAATGGATACACCCCTGAAAAACTTGCCGATGATGCCAAATTCTGGGGGCACAAGTACACTGCTTTACTCAAGGAAAATGGTTTTCCCACCGGGATCACATCTAAGTTTCCGATGAGAGATCTTAAGAGAGCGACCGATGGATATCATCACGGTATGCTCTCATGCATGACTGGAGGTATTCAGATTTACAATATACACTTACATCCGGGGCATTGGGAAATCCGGCATAGGGAAGTCGATTTGCTTTTGAAAACTCTCGAGCAGCACCGGTCCGATCAGCCCGTGCTTTTAGTGGGAGATTTCAATACGTTTTCTTCCCGTGATCAAGAGCACTACGAACAAATCCCTGACATGATACCCTTTTTCCGCCGTTTGGACATCCGCTGGAAAAGTAACCGGAATCTACGCAATGACAGGCTCGACTATACCCATCTCACCAAATTTGAAAAGTTAGGGTATCATGATCTCATTGCTGAGAGACGAAAAGTCTTTCTGGGAACATTTCCAACAAAGTTACGATTGGATGAGGACAATGGGCCAGAGCGAAGACTCGATTATTTTTTTGCCAATTCGGTTTTGACCGAGAAGTGTGTCGAAGCCAGATACCTGGTGAACGAAAAGACGGATATCCTATCTGATCATTATCCGGCAATTGCTGAATTTAAGTTCGAGTAATTCAGCCCAGTCCCTTTACCTCCCAGCCTTTTCTGTATTTTCGGTTAACAAGTGCAGTGGCTTTTTCATTACCTTTGAATGAGAGAGAAGGAGCATCCCATAGAAGAGTTTCATTCTTGAAGCGTGTTGCAATCCCCCCCAGCAGCACAGTCTCGGACAAGGGACCTGAGTATTCGAAATTAGCCGATGGTTTTGGCCCGGTGCCACGAACCGCATCGACAAATTCGTGCCAATGATTTCCTCCCTGTACCATCTCAATTTTATGGTCTGCAAATTTCTTTTTGGGATACAGTGAGGGCTTTCCAACATGTGGGATAAGCATTACGCCCTTGGTTCCAATAATTACCGACCCTTGACTGGGTAACTTTTGACCTTCCAAAAGATCGGTCACTTCTTTGGGTGGGCGGGCAGAACCGTCATACCATGTGACAGGAAGATTTTCACCTTTTGAAAATGGAGTTTTCGGAAAGATGTAATGAATTTTCGCATCAAAGCCCCAATTGTCCTTATTGGGTTCCGGTCCCTCAGAACGAACGGATATTGGGTAGGTCAAACCGAGCGCTTTAAATGTGGGATCGTAAATATGGCAACCCATATCTCCAAAGGTACCCGTTCCGTAAGCCAGACGCTTTCTCCACTGGCCTGGATGATAATAACCCTTGATGTAATCCTCAAAAGGCGCAGGTCCAACCCAACCATCCCAATCCAAACCTGCAGGAACAGGGTCTTTGCGGTCGGGGCGAGGATTCGCATCTCCCCATCTTTTCCCACTGAAAGAATGGGCATGCACGATCTTACCGATAATTCCATCATGAACAATTTTAACCGCTGTTCTGTATTCACTGTTGGAATGAATTTGAATACCCATCTGGGTCATCAGGTTTTTCTCTTTGGCGTATTCGGTAAGGGCTCGTGATTCGGCAATTTGATGGGTTAGGGGCTTTTGTCCATAGACATGGAGTCCATGCTGCATAGCGCTCATTCCCATACATGCATGCAAGTGATCCGGGGTGGACACGTTAACGCAATCAAGATTCTTGGCCTCTTTTTCAAGCATCTCTCGCCAATCAGCATATACGTTGGCATCCTTAAAGCGCTGCTCTGCCTGTCTTCTGCGCCCAGGATCAATTTCTGCGATTGCACGCACCTTCACATTTGGATGATTTTGAATTTGACCCAAATCGGATCCTGCCATCCCGGCACCTCCAAAACTCGCATGATTGACGGTTTCACTGGGAGGAGATTTTGCCCATGAGGTTGGGGCCAAATAGGGAAAGGCAACGGATCCAGCGATGGTCTTGAGGGAATTTCTTCTCGTTATCATAGTTGAAAAAGTTCAGGGTTTAGATTCTTGCTCATCTTTGTCCGAAATTTGATTGAATGGAAGCAAAATTCCAAATTGGGATGCGACTTTCCTAATGAATTTTTTTTGAGCTTGATGAGGACAGGAGAGGAACCAATCATTGAGATGAAAAGAGAACGATTTGCTCTCCTTGGATTTTTTTTCATTCAAGTAAGAGCAGGCTGCCCATCCTTCGGGGGATTTGTCGAAAAGTGGCAGCAATCTTGTTGCCAATGCAACATTTCTTGGTCGATTTACCGGTTCCTTTGCCAGGGAGATTTCATTTTGAACAAACCACTCCTCAAGATCTTCGGGAACCTCCTTGCGATATTTTTTAATTCTTTCTTCCGCATATCTGGTGAACTCTTTCGCATATTCCTTCCAATGGGGGTAAGGCGGAGATTTTTCCCATTCGGCTTCCAGTCGCAGAAGGGTGTATAGAGATGCAACCTCTCCAAGAGTTTCTTCGAACCAAAGATTGGATGAATCTCCATCTCTATAGCCACACAGAATATGACCTATTTCATGACTGAACTGAAAGGCATATTGGCACCAGTAATGATCTTTGGTGTTCAGGTTGACGAGATATTCCCCCCCTTTACCTCTTTGGTAGAGAACGATTGGGCCTTTTTTCGAACGACCAACCCAAATGGGGGCGTAAGGTTGTTTTTCACCCAAGGGAAAGAGAACCTTTGCGGCACTGGATAGAACGGCATGGATGTCTTTGGTATGGGCTTGCCCCCAATCCTTTGAAATAATTCGGATTTCGGGAATGAGGGATGTGTTTTCATCTTTTTTCCCAGGGTTGGGTGTTGTTTTGGAAAACTGATTTTGCTTGTGCTCAGCTTGCTGAGAATTGGATTTGCTACTGATCGAAGCACACCCAAGGACGAGTAGTCCTAAAAGACAAACTGGAAAAAATAGTACAGGGGGCGAATTGATGATTTCTTACTTATGGATCGGAAAGAAATGCCCATAGATCTGATCGAAAAAGAAAGCCGGACCTGATTTTCTTTGCAGAAGATAGATCCAACTGGAGGTGTCGTTTCTGTAAAGATAGGGCCAAACCGAAGGAGTTGTCCATACCCAACCATGCTCTTTCAGCCATAACCAATGGTTTTGATGCCTGTCTATGACCGGAAAGCACCAACCCAGATCGATATGGTAAATCCATCCATTGGCATTGGGCAGGTAGTCTCCAAACCAATCGGAAGACTCCCATCCTCCATCCAATTTTTTGGCATCCGTTAAAAACGAGTTCTGCAATTCATCCATTTTCAATCTTTTGGTGGCGCCAAAGGATTCAAATTCCTGATTTTTGGCATATGCTCTGTAGTAAAGATACTTGGACTGGTGTTTGGACAGATCAAAAGACACTTCAAACATTTCATCAAAATTTTGGCTTCCAAGCCGAATTGGATTTGCAAATCTTAAACTTGAGCTGAATTCCATCCCTAATTCGAGGTCGTCGTTATTTCCATCGCTTAGCATTTCTCCGCTTACAAAAACCGTATTGTTTTGCACGACCGGGTTACTCATCGTTCTGACAATTGGCGGCTTGGGGGCATTAAGTCCCCGAATTACCGGGAAGTGCTGATATAGACTTTCTATACCCTCAACGGTTGCTGCAAAGCGTTCCTCTCTCCAACTTCCTGAACTTTCGTTACCTTCAATTTCTGTGTCAAATGCATCTCTCCAATAAGCGTGAAAGTGACCGGAAAAAACGGATCCATTAAGGTCTACCATCATATTGTATTCACTTGAATCGGACTGATTGTGTTCGTATTTGTTTTCCACCGACAATGCCCATACGTAACGCCCGTCGCTCAAATTTGCCTGTTGGAACCATACGTCTTTGTGCTCGGAAGCGAGTGAAACGAGATTTTCAATTTGGGAAAGATCGATTTCATCAATGATGGTAAAATCGAAGGCTCCGTGATAATTCTCATCTGACCAGGTACCGTTGGAATCATGATCTTCAAAAATAAATCCTGTAGGTTGTAGATTAAGATCGTTCAAAACGTCATTAATTTCTTCGACGGTAGCAACGAGGTCATATTGCAAAATATTACCAGTGGAATCTACCTCCCTTGACCATTCATTGTTGGCATCTTGAACGGCACTAACCAAATTTTTATCTACAACAGTACCAGAACTGGAATCTGTCCAAATCTCCACGGCATAGGTGCCGGCATAAGCCACATTTGCCCCAACAAAAAGATTAACATATTCCTGTGATATGAAGTAGACGGGAAGACTATGCGTGCCATTTTGATCACCTGTAGCCGTACCGTTATGATCACCCCCAGTGCTGTCTCCCCAACCGTTTCCATCGTCTTCAGAGTCAATAATGAATCCGGTGGGTGTTAGATTTTGAGAACTGACGTAAGGAATAACCTCATCAAATGAGTCGTAAGCAGGAACCAAGTCGAACTCAAAAATATCCCCATTGGAAAGTTCTTTCCTGAACCATAAGCCATTAATTTGTTCCGCACTAACGAGTTTCTTGTTCTCTTCACCTGAATTTGTATCCGTCCAAATCTCCACGGCATAGGTGCCGTCAGTAGCCACATTTGCCCCGACAAGAGAATTCACCTGAGTTTGGGAAAGGGTGTAGACGGGAAGACCATGCGTGCCATTGAGATCACTTGGTTGCGT
>NZKO01000107.1 GCA_002692535.1 Opitutia bacterium | reverse complement strand
CATCGTGGGTCAATGTTACCTTTCCGTTATCCGTGAAGCTGGAAGAATTTGTCGGAAAATCCTTTGAGGAGTCGAGGGATCATTTGTTTGAGAAAATAAAGAGTGCATATGATACCAAGAGAAAGCTTGAGGATCCTGAACAAATTCTCTCTCTTGAACGGTATGTGGTGGTCAATGCGGTAGATGTTCATTGGCAGGATCATCTTACCGAGATGGAAGAGTTGAGAAGAAGTGTAGGTCTTCGTGGATATGGACAGAAGGATCCACTGAGTGAATACAAAAATGAGGCCTTTCGGGCTTTCGAGGAAATGATGGGAAGTATGAGGTCCGAAGTTTGTACAGGCTTGTTCCGTTCATCCACCAATCTGGCCGCATTTGAGAATATGCTTTCCTCTCTATCGGGAGTCGCCAAAACCACCGGTCCGGAATCAGGAAACGCGGGTTTTGACAAGTTTGGAGGAGGGCAGGGCCGTCCACCATCAGCTCAGGAAGATTCTGAGGCTCCCAAAATTGCCACTCCGGTAGTTAGGGATGCCCCTAAAGTCGGCCGTAATGATCCATGCCCCTGTGGCAGTGGTAAGAAATACAAGAAATGCTGTGGAGCTGGAGTTGCCGCCTGATTTAATCATTTAGTAACTCTCCGAGCCTTTTCCATTCAGCAGATCCGACCTGTTCGGCTCGGGATGTGTGAGGTTTTCTTATTTCATTAAGCCAGGTTAAGATTATTTTACCTAAAGACGGATTCTCTTTTTTGGCAAGTGACCCAAGTTGTTTTCTTCTCTGAGTGAAGATTTTTCGAATGAGATTACGGGCTTTTGCAGAAAATAGATAAGACTTCTCGCCAATGTCCATTCTAATGAGCATGGAATCAACTGCTGGAGACGGAAAAAAGCAGTTTCTGGAAACGGGATGTTTTTCGGTGAGTTCATAGGCATTGGAAATGAAAATACTAAGAGCATGATATTCCTTGGTTCCCGATTTTGCCCAAATCCTCTCCACAGCTTCCTTTTGCATCATTAAAACCATCCGCTTTGGTAATCTTGCGGTGCTGAGAACCGATTCGAGCCATGCGGAAGAAATCGCATACGGAAGATTAGCCACGATGGAATAGTTTTCAGCGGTTTTCGGCAGTGAACCGAGCGGATTCTTTACCGCATCTCCGCGGGTAATTGATAATTTTCCCTCCATTATTGCAGATGCTTCGCTTTTTTCCAGATTGTCAGCTAGGCGCTTATCAATTTCCACTGCATGAACATTCTGCCCCGAATCCAGTAACTTTCGGGTGAGTGTGCCAAGTCCGGGACCAATTTCCACAACATTCCCAGAAGAGGGAAGATCGGCAAGTTGGATTGACTTATCGACGATATTGCCGTCAATGAGAAAGTTTTGTCCCAGTTTTTTTTTAGGATGATGTCCCAACCTGTCGAGCAGTGCCGTTGTCTCAGATGGGCTCAGTGGCATATGCAGAAAATGGGAAGCAAGATATTCAGGGTTCCAAACCTTTCATTGCCGCAATGAATGACTCGGTATCTTCTGCCCGCATTAGGGCTTCACCACAAAGAATGGCATCTGCACCTGCATCTTCTACCCTCCATGCATCCTCGGGAGAAAGAATTCCGCTTTCGCTAACTTTGATAATTCCTTCGGGGATGAGAGGAAACAATTCTTCTGTGATTGAAAGATCAGTAACAAATAGAGCAAGGTCACGGTTGTTCACTCCGAGAATTTTGGGATTGTGGGGTAGTGCTTTTTCCAGTTCAGCTTCCGAATGAATTTCATACAGACAATCGATACCTGCTGCATCGGCACACTCCCTGAGTTTTTTCAATTCCTCGTGATTCAATGCCCGGACAATCAAGAGAATTGCACTGGATCCCGCTTCCACAGCCTCCAAAACCTGTATTGGTTCGATCATGAAGTCCTTACGAATGGTAGGGGTTGACCTCTGATGTTGGGTTAAAAAATCATTTACTTCCCAGAGATCTTCCATCTGACCACCGAAAAACTTGTCGTCGGTTAGGATAGACATGGCGTCTGCTCCGGCATTTTGATAAATCCTCGCCTGATCCAAAGCTGAGGCATTTTCTGCAATCATCCCCGCGGAGGGGGATTTCCTCTTTATTTCCGCAATGACAGATAATTCTTCGGGCTTCGCCAAAGCTTCATAAAAGGAGGTTTTCCCCTGAAGGCGTTCTCCCAATTGGTTAAGCTCGCGCTCAGTGACAGGCCTTATTTTTGGAGCGATTTCCTTACGCTTCCACTCCATGATTTCATCGAGTTTATCCATTATTTGTTAGAGATTGGGCTTACGAGGTGGGAATTCATTGCCACAATTAAAGCTAATCATCAGAATGTCAAATAGTGAGCGAATTACAACGACTAATGGAAATTATGGCCCAATTGCGAAGTCCGGAAGGATGTCCATGGGATAAGGAGCAAACGCATCAGACATTGACCCGTTGCCTGATTGAGGAGGTGTCCGAAACACTTGAGGCAATTGATGACGAAGATATGGAACTTTTGGAAGAGGAGTTGGGAGACTTGCTTCTTCAGGTCGTTTTTCATGCCCAGATTGCTAAAGAAAACGGTAGTTTTGATATGGAGGATGTGGCCCGTGGAATCAGTGACAAATTAATCCGTCGGCATCCTCATGTTTTTGGCGATGAAAAGGGAACGATTAAAAAGGCTGAACAAGTTGTCGATCGTTGGGAGCAGGTGAAAGCCGAGGAAAAAAGAAGCAAGGGAGATGATTTTCAGAAAAATTCGATCTTCAAAAAGTTGCCCCCCCGCCTTCCCGCTTTGCTCTTTGCGTTAGATGTTTGGAAACGGGCACACAAAGCCGGTTTGGATGCGAAAATGAAAGTTGATTGGAATAAGATTGAATCAATATCATACGATTTGGATGCCGAAAAGGCTGGTAAGGCTTTGTTTGAAATGGTGATCGCCTGCAAAAGAACGGGCTTGGAACCGGAATCCTGCCTCCGTGTATTTGTGGGGAAACAGGTGGGTGCCTTGATCAATGGGATCGAACAGAATACTTAGTGGATGTCAAAGAGCGCTTTCATCGACAAGATCATCCTTAAATCGGAAGGAAATAATATTTCCTGTTCGATTTTTAGAAATCAAAGATCGAGAAGAATATCCTTACGAGTGGTCTCAAGAGATGAAGTCATCTTAAATGTTCCACCAAGAGGCAGTCTTCCTGAGGCCAAGAATTTCGTTGCGGCAAAGATGAATTGGATCATCGATAAGACTGGGGAAATGCCTGCTGAAAATGAATTGGCTGAATTATTGAAGATATGTCCTATGATATGGCTGGATCGCCGACCAAGGTCCTTCCGTTGGGAGTTTTCCAAGTCATCGGTTAGGTCTTCCTGTAGCATTGGATTGGATGAGATTAAAGCCGTTTTTCCCGATGGAAAAAAAGAGGAAAATGAAGCCCTGCTTTCATGCATGATAAAATTGGGAAAGGAATATCTTCCTCTCCGCTTGCAAGGTTGTGCGGAAAAAGTCGGCTTGTCGTACCGGCATGTTAGGGTGGGCAATCAGAAAACGCGATGGGGTTCGTGTTCGTCCAGGCAGGTCATTTCTCTAAACTGGAGAATTCTGCTTTTGGATTATTCTGTAGGAGAGTATGTTCTGTTTCACGAACTGGCTCATTTAAAGCATATGAATCATTCCTCGCAGTTTTGGAAATTGCTTCAAGTGTGGGTAACTGACGCAAGAATGCTGGATAGAAAATTATCCTCTCAAGGAAGTAAATTGATGCTTATTGGCAGAAACTGATTGGGATACTCGGACGGAGGTGGTTATTTGTGGAGGCTTCTTCCAAGTTCCCAACCACGTCTTCCTCCGAGGGATTTTAAAAAGGGCATCGCTTCACTGGTATCCTCTCCAACATCAACTGGCGTGACACCATCTTTGCCGTAGCGGGCATTGATGTTCAACCCAAGACTGTATGCGAGTTGAACGAGTTCTTTTTTACCGGAAAAAGCGGCGGCATGCATCATGGAATATCCTTCTTTCGCAACAATTTTAGGGTCAGCCCTTTTGCTGAGGAGAAAACGAACCACATCCACTTTACCTGATACTGTTGCGATGATAAGGGGCGTGGCGCCAAAAGCATCTCTCTCATCAATCTTGCGGCCCTCATTTAGCAATTGTTTGATCATCTTAAGGTCCCCCTTTCCCGCAGCGGAATGAAATGGGTGATTGTTCTGAACCTTTAGCTCATCGAGTATGTCGAGGATTTGCAAATGCCCTCCTGCCGAGGCGAGGTCGTAGAGGTTTGAACCGTGCATATCTTTTGCATGCGGATCTGCGGATAAGGAAAAGAGAATTTCCAGGAGCTCCTTTTCTCCCCGTAAGGCTGCTGTCATTGCTGGTGTCTCTCCTTCGTCACTTCGGGCGTTAACATCTGCTCCGTCTTCAAGTAGTATTTCGGCAACTCTAAGATTTCGTCCCCAAGCTGCACTGTGGAGCGGTGTTGAAAGATGCTTACTTCGAGTGTTCGGATTCCCGCCATTTCTCAGAAGAAAATCTACGAACCCCCCGTTTCCCTTGTAGGCGGCATAATGAAGTGGCGAATGACCAAAATGATCATTTGCATTGATGAGAGCCCCCATCTTGACAGCCTGCTGCAAAGTTTGAAAATCGTTTTGCGCAATTGCTTGATAAAGGAGGGCGTTCCGTTGGTCAATCAACTCCTGACCGAAATATTCAATAACAAGATTGAGAGCGTTAATTTTTTTATCATGCAAACGAAGGTTGAGGATAAGCGTTTCTTGCTCAGAAAACATTCGAATATTGGATATGTGTTCAATCCAATCTAGGTTTTTGTAGTAATTGTACGGTAGGTTTTGAGTGCGCCTTATTGACCGCGTTAATGGAAGAACATTCAAATCAGCGGCAATTTCGTGAGAGTTAAGGAATTTTTTTCTGCCTTTAGATAAGGGACGGATGGGTTTACCGTAATTGAGCTCTCTTGCAAATTCCGGGCTTGTAAACCAAAGATGGGAATTTTTCTCGAAAACTTGCATTCCATGAGCAAGGACGAGACTACCCAACGGATTGTTTGATTTTAATCCGAAGGATAGGCTTCTGAGAGCTTCCTTGTTGCTTATTCCTAAGCCACTAAGGATGGTAGGGTTCAGTTGTACCTCGCCCTCCGGTATCCTGTCGTTTGGTGGAATGACCAGAGTATTGAATTCGCCAATGCCAAGTACCCAATTCCCCGTTGGTGAATCAATCACTTCACCTGCTGAAAGATTAATCCCAGGTAGTTTGAAGGAAAGATCAATTTTTCCGCCTGAAAAAACCTTAAGAGATTGATCTAACCAATTTTTTCCTAATTCCCTAATATTCTCTGGGTTAAAATCGAACTTCGCAACTAGGGAAGAATCACCAGGAATTAGATCAAGCAATGGTGAAACTTGAATTGATCGTTCCTCCATGTCTTTGTTTTGTGGGGTGAGGTTTTTGAGGTCAACTCTTAGATTTCCCGGATTTGATTGGGCGTAGATTCCGATAGATCGGTTGGATATGGCTCCTATTACAGGTGCTGCGTTTTGCCATTGATTACTCGGCCAGAAGAGCTCGGCCAAACGAACCAGACCTGTTCCATCAATGTAGAGGGAAAGTTCCTTAAGGTTGGTAAAATGATTGTCAAGACTGGCGGGGAACTGGTTCTTTTCTTGATTTTTAAAAAGGGTACTTATGATTTCATCTAGATAAACATCATTGGGGAGAGAATCATCTTTGATGGTACGTTTGAAAACTGCTATGAAATAGACAAAACTTCCTTTTCGACCAAACTCGTAAGGAAGCTTTTCGTTACCAAACCGAGAAAAGGAAGCTGGTTTTTTTCTTACTTTGAGGCTTTCCGCAATTTCACTCAGAGAAGAATCAACGACATCCTTATCTTTTACGGGGATGAGTAAACCCAAAATGGGATCTGAGTTTTTAGTACCCTGCAAACTTGAAAAAAAGTGAATGGGGTGATTTAAGTTCAATCCGCTTGAGTTCGGATCGAGAAAAAATTCCAAAAGGCGGGGAAAGCGGTTTGTCCAATCATTTAAGATTGGAGTCCATGTTTGGGATTTTGCTATGGAAGAGTCTTCCAATATGTTTTTGGGTTTAAATGAAAAAACCAAAAATGAATCGGGAGGTACATGAAGTGCGTGCGAAGGAAGAGCAAATGCGGGAACTACCTGGAAGGTGGCAGAGATTAAAAGTACCAGTGAAAAAAGCCTTACTAAAATGCGAGAGATCACAATTTAAGATTAGTTTGAGTTCGGAAGAGGTCAAATTATCTTTCCACCATTCATTTTAAGTCGTAAGAAATAAATCATAATGTTTACGGGAATTGTTGAAGGTGTTGGAAAAGTAATCTCTTTGAAGGAGCAAAGAGAATCTTGGTGTTTGTCCTTATCTCTGCCTTTTGAGGATAATAGCGGATTGGAGGCAGGGGCGAGTTTGGCTGTAAACGGGTGTTGCCTTACTTTTCGAGAAAATGCAAATGAAGAGGGATCGTTTGATCTTTTGGATGAAACTCTTGCCAGAACCAACCTTGGTACGCTTAAGGTTGGAGATCTTGTAAATCTTGAAAGGTCTATGACCGCGAATGGAAGAATTGGAGGACATTTCGTAACCGGACACATAGATGTGGTGGGGGAAGTGAAGATTTTTGAGGAAAGAGGGAAAAATTTGTATCTTCGAGTCTCTTTACCTGCGGAATATTCGAAATATCTTGTCGACAAGGGTAGCGTGTCAGTCGATGGATGCTCTTTGACAGTATGTGAAGTGGAAGAAGATTCCTTTGCAATATGGCTAATTCCACATACCTTAGCCAGAACGAACCTCAATGACAGGAAAGTGAATGATAAGGTAAATCTCGAGTTTGACATTCTGGCAAAGTATGTTGCTCGGTTTTCATCTCCATTTATTGAAAAGTTACCATCGTGAATTTTGCTTCTGCAAAAAAAGCCCTGCTAGAAGAACTCATTCGCATGAGATCAGATGGTGTTGATCGAATTTTTCTTCAGGACGAAACATTCGATGATTTTCAAAAGTTGCTGTTGCCAAATCAGCCAAATGTCAGTGGATCCGAAAATACAGGTGAAGATTTTTCTCTAAATGAACGCATCGCGAGAGCATTGCCCCAATCATCTTCACCCAAAGAAAATGCGAGCGTTACCGATTTTCTCCTCCCAGAACCTCCCTCCTTTCTAATTCCGGATGGAACCAAGCAAATGAAGTGGGAGTGGTTGCGTGAAAAAGTTCTTGGCTGCGAAACCTGTAACGAACAACTCAACCCAAAAGCAAATGTGGTATTTGGAGAGGGAGATTTGGACGCT
>NZKO01000106.1 GCA_002692535.1 Opitutia bacterium | reverse complement strand
CTATGGCTGCCTGGCGCGGTCTCATAATGGGTTGGCAGAAACGTCCGACCGTGGTTTTATTTGTTACAGCGTAATACTTTTAAGGAATGTTTGAACAAGTCTTGGCATTCTAAATATCGAATTGTCTATATCAGATAAACAAGATGCCAGTATACAACATTAAGCAAGACGAAGGCCTTATCCATGAGATTTGTGTTTATTTATCTTGAACCTGGGGATTAATATGACAGTTCCAGTATCAATGAAACACATCACTATTTTGGAGCCTGGAGAGCCAGATGTCCTTGCCGTGCAAACGAGTGAGGTTCCAAAACTTTCTGAAAATGAAGTCTTGATTCGTGTCGAAGCAGCTGGCGTGAACAGACCAGACGTACTTCAGCGAAAAGGCAACTACAATCCGCCACCTGGCGCATCACTAATTCCCGGCCTTGAGGTGGCGGGCGAAGTTGTTGCTATTGCTCAGGGTGTCACAAGTTTTCAAATTGGAGATAAGGTTTGTGCGCTTGTTTCTGGCGGAGGATACGCAGAATATTGTGTTGCGCCAGTACCGCAGGTTCTCTCAATCCCCAAAGGGCTCTCAATTATTGAAGCTGCGGGAATGCCGGAAAATTATTTTACTGTCTGGACAAATGTGTTTGAGCGCGGTGGCCTTCAGTCTGGTGAGAAAATTTTGATACATGGCGGGTCAAGTGGCATTGGAACAACAGCTATTCAATTGGCGCATCAATTCGGAGCGGTGGTTATTGCAACAGCTGGTAGTGAAGCTAAATGTGCTGCGTGTGCAGGCCTTGGTGCGGAACACGTAATAAATTATCGTGAGCAAGATTTTGAAGCAAAAGTTGCGGAGTTCACAAATGGGAAGGGTGTGGACCTCATTCTTGATATGGTGGGTGGAGATTATATCCAAAAGAACATAGCCTGTCTCGCAGTTGAGGGCAGGTTGGTTCAGATTGCCTTCTTGCAATCATCAGTTAATGAAATCAACTTAATGCCTGTTATGTTGAACCGATTGACAATAACTGGATCGACGTTGCGGCCACGCACAATAGAGCAAAAAGGCGCAATTGCTTCACAACTTAAAGAGAGAGTGCTGCCGCTTTTTGAATTAGGGAAGTTAAAGATTATTGTTCACAAAACTTTTCCATTAGCTGAAGCTGCCGACGCACATCGGATGATGGAATCAAGCACACATATTGGAAAACTGATTTTGGATCTTTCTTAATAAATCAGAACACCAGCACCAAAAGTAAAGTTTCTTCTTTTTAGAAAAACGTTCGGAAAACAGCTCAATTCAAAGTTATTAGGACCTCTAACCGAGGTTACTGATTAGCTTTGGCAATCAGCTTTGGGTCTTGTTCAAGGGATGGGGGTTAAAAGAGCCAGGTCTGCGGCTCACGACCCGCGTTTCTACGATGGGTTGGCAAAGGCGGTGGGGGATAGTGTTGGATGCAGGATTTAGAATTTAAGTCCGTGTGCCTTAGGGATTGCTGAGCTGCGAAAGATGTTCTTTAACAAAGTCCATACGGTCTTTGCCCCAATAAAGCTGATCCTCAATGATGATTGAAGGAACACCAAAAACGTCACGCTCAATTGCCTTATTTGTAGAATCAATAAGTGCTTGCCTAACTTTTTCGCTTTCCGCGCAGGCTTCAAAGTCCACAGCGTTGACACCAAGGCTTTGTGCTATGGGCCCAAGTGATGAGTAATCTCCAATATTTCCGTCACCATCCTCCCAGTACGCACTAAAAATGGCCTCGATGAACTGCTCTTCCAGACCCCATTGGCGCATTGCGATGGCTCCCCGTAGTGCACGGCTAGTTTTGATAGGAAACGCCCGCGGTATATGAAACGGGAAGTCATACTTTTTTGCCCAGCGCATCAGGTCATCCCTGCGATTGCGTAATTTTGCTTTTGACTCCTTCATGACAGCATAATCGTTAGCTTTGAAAAAATAGCCTACATTAAATGGGTGCCAACAAATACTTGTTCCATATTGTTTGGCAATCGGCTTAATCAATTTAATTGCGAAGTAGCTGTTCGTGGAACCTAGATCCCAATAGAAATCAATAGTGGTAGACATCCAACGTTCCTCTTTGTCTAGTCTTTTGGTTCATTGTTTGAGAGAGAACTTACAGGCTGGTTTGCGCGTTGATCAGCGACCAAGACATTTTGGTCATGTAGTTTTTGAACGTCATCGGCGCTTAGCTCGCAAAATTCTTGCAAGATTGTAAAATTATCCTCTCCTAAAAGTGGCGCCTTGAGTCTCGTTTTATAGGTCCATCCTGAAAAGCTAGGAGGTTTCCCTGGGATTGAGAAATTTCCAAGGTAAGGGTCATCAATTTCTCGGATAGAGCCACGCTCACGCAAATGCGGGTGCTCGATTACTTCGTCCAGTTCGAGAACAGGCGCGGCAGGCACACGCTCCTTCCATAATGCGCTCAAGACAGCAGCCCGACCAGGTAGTGATGCCATCCAGTTTTCAATAATTTTTTCCAACTCATAGCGGTTTGTTCGCCGGTCTCGAGGGCTTTTGAATTTTGGGTCGTCCGCCAGCTGCGGCATATCCATAGCAGCGACAATTCGTTTCCACTGATATGGCATCACCATGATTTGAATATAACTGCCGTCGCCAGCGTCAAAAACGCCGGTCGGTCCACCATTAAAGTGCTGAGACCCTGACCGCGGAGGAATTGCCTCTTTGCCGCGAATGCTGACGCGAGGAATCAATTCTTCATGCATTTGAACATAGGTATCCAACAATGAGCAGTCGATATGTTGTCCTTCACCGTTCCGTTCGCGATGTAGCAACGCAAAGCCGACTGCCATAGCCGCTGAAACGCCGGTCGCACTATCACCCATTGCAATAGGTACTTGGACGGGTCCTCGGTCGCCCTCACCAATCGCCGAAGTAATGCCACCATAGGCAGAAGCCATATAGTCAAATCCAGGCTGAGTCGAAAGCTCTCCTGTTTGTCCCGCCATTGAAATAGAGCACATGACTATTCGTGGGTTGATTTCCTTTACGGTGTCATAATCTAAACCCATCCGCGCAACCGCCCCAGGTGCAAAGTTCTCAACCAACACATCGAACTTTGGTAGCATTTTTTTAAGCAAAGCCTGACCTTTTGGATTTTTAAGATCAATAGCGAGACTTCTCTTAGAATGATTATGTTGGATAAAATAAGTGCTTTGCGTGCAGTTCTCTAAATTCTTGCCACGTGCGCGCAGCCCGGATTGGCGGGCGTGGTCCCCAGTAGGCGATAGCTCGACTTTGACCACATCAGCACCCAGCTCTGCCATGATACGAGTACACGTTGGGCCAGCCACGAACTGGGTCAGATCAAGGACTCTAAAGCCGGTCAACATTGGCGTCATGATTTTATTCCTTTAGCTTTTTGATTGATTCTGGCAGGCTTCTCGTCGCCAAAAAGAAAGGACCATGCATCACCAGTTGGCTTAGATTTGTTACGCTGAAGCTCTTCTTTCATCACAGCTAAACCCCGCTGAACCCCAGGGCGCGCGCGAACTGCGCTATACCAGCGTTGCAAATTCGGGAAATCCGAGAGTGTCTGGCCCTGCCAACGGTATGGACGTATCCACGGATAAACCGCCATATCTGCAATAGAGTAATTTCCTGCTATGAATTCGGTTACCCTTAAACGGCGTTCGAGCACACTATAAATTCGCGCCGCTTCTCGGGTATATCTATCAATCGCATAAGGAATTTCGTCTTTGGCATACTTTCTGAAGTGATGTGCCTGACCTAACATCGGTCCGACGCCCCCCATCTGGAACATGAGCCATTGCAATACTTCCATTCGGCCACGCACACCTTTTGGCAAAAACTGCTCGGCCTTCTCCGATAGAAACATCATGATTGCGCCGGACTCAAAAATTGTAATGGGCTTCCCATCCGGCCCGTCGTAATCAACCAAGACTGGGACTTTTCCGTTTGGGTTTAGATCAGTGAACCGGTCTTCAAACTGCTGACCTTTGCCGATATGAACACCAATAACGTTGTAGGGAAGCATCAACTCTTCAAGCAAGATGCTTACTTTGTAGCAATTGGGTGTTGGCCAAAAGTAAAGATCAATCATCGTTTATCCCTGTCACTGTCACGCCGTATCGGTTGAATTGGATGGCCCAAATCGGCATCTTTCCCGAGCCAATGCTTAATAACAGAGGCAGTATGCTCCCCATGCCCAGCGGCAGGGATGTTATTTGTAGTGTCTGCAAATGAGAACTTAAGTGGGAAACTTGCGCCCAGAGGTCCAGTTGCTTTTGGTAACTGCGGGTGAGTAACAGACTGCAGCAGGTTGCGTTGTTTGAGCTGTGGCCAACTCTGTAAATCTGATACTGAACGTACAGGACTACAGGGAATGCTCTGTTGTGCACATCGTTCAACGATATTTTCAACTGGTAATTTTTCTGTCCATTCGGCGACTATAGAATCAACCTTAGTGTTGTTGACAATGCGCCACCCCGGGTTCATGAAATTATCGTCCAATTTAAGTTCTTCTCTACCCATTAACGTAAGCAAATTTATCCAGTCGGCATCGGTAGCCGCTCCCAGTGCTACAACACCATTCGCTGCTTTGTAGGTGTTAAAGGGTGAAAATCTCATTATCCGGTTGCCTTGCCGAACGGGTAGGCCGAGATCATTATAGCAGTCCCATGGTTCGTCATACATCAGTGCAGTAAGGCAGTCTGTCATGGACACATCTATAAATTGTCCCATTCCTGTTTTGGTACGATGAAACAATGCGCCCAAGATTCCAAGGACTGCAAAGGTCCCCGAAACTCCATCTGATATCGGAGACCCTGTCTTGTATGCCAATCCATCCGGGTCACCCGTTACGCTCATTATCCCGGAACTTGCTTGAACCATTAGGTCATACGCTTTCCGATCCCTCTCAGGGCCATCGTTACCAAATCCCGTGATTGAGCAGTATATCAATCCAGGATTCACCTCTTTAAGGGCCTCATAGTTCACACCCAGCCTTTTTGTGACGCCAACGCGAAAATTTTCGACAATCACATCAGCTTTTGATGCAAGCTGTTTGAATAACATAAGCCCATCATCCGATTTCAGATCTATGGTGATCGATTTTTTCCCACGGCCTCTTTTTAGGTATGCAATGCCGAGATCTTCGTCGGTCTGTTTTGTCAGCGACACACCCTTTGGCCCAAAAAACGGGGGTGCACTTGCAGCTGGATCCACCCTTTTTGGGTCATCAACCCGAACTACGTCCGCACCAAGATCGGCGAGGAATAATGTTGCTTGCGGTCCTGACAGATACCGGGTCAAGTCCAGAACTTTTACCCCAGAGAGAATGCGAGCATTGGCAATTTCACCAATTTGGCTCTTTTGCTTTTTTTGTTTAGCTTTCATACCTAATCATCAGTACGCTGATGAATTATGTCTATTTATTATTGATACAATTTGTGTATGCAAAATTGTTATAGTATGTTTTATCGATGCAATCTTCTTTACCGGATATTGGCTTCAAACAATTAAATGCTATCGTGTCCCTGGCGCGCTTTGGGAGCTTCATCGCAGCCGCCAGTTATCTTGGGATTTCGCAACCAGGTCTGACCCGCATAGTCCAGCAGGCGGAGAAAAAGCTGGGGGCAAAACTCTTTATTCGAAGCCAACGGCGAGTTGCTCTCACACCTGCAGGCGAAGAATTCTTGCCATTTGCCGAGCATATGGTGGGTGAGCTAATCAAGCAGGCAGAACTCATTCAAACTAAACAAGGTCTGCCAGAGACGAAATTGAACATCGCTTGTTTGATGTCAATTTCACATGTTGTGCTACCAAGAGCGTTAGTCGAATTTCGTAAGGCGTATCCACAAGTTGATTTCGAAGTTCGAGAGGGACTTGGAACGTTTGTGAATGAGGAAGTCCGGAAGGGGAGTGTGGATTTTGCGATTGGAAACGCAGATGATCACCCTCCGAATGTTGTCATGGAGTCAGTGATGGAAGAAACCCTGTGTGTTGTGTTTTGCAGGGGGCATCCACTCGCAACTAAAAAAATTCTGCGTTTATCGGACTTAAAAGAGCTTTCGATAATCTCTATGCCAACGGATTCTGGCCTTCGCCGTCTCATAGAGAATTCCGCGCTTAAGCAAGGGTTTAAGCTGAACAGTAACGTTGTCACAAATCAATACAGTTCGCTATTTAGTTTTGTGGATAATGAGCTGGGCGTTGCCATTGTCCCAACGTCAGCATTACCCTCTAATCACGATGATTATCTTGTTTCACGGCTACTGGCGCCCACCATCACACGAAGAATATGCGTAATGCATTTGGCGGAGCGCCCACTCGACGCGACCTCTGAGGCTTTCCTGCGCACCCTTCGCCCTCTTTTGGCAGAGGCTGTGATTGGTCCTCACTGAGAAAACAAATTCGAATGCCTGCTTTAGCTCTTAGCTTATGCGCAGCGTGAGAGGACATAAACTCACCCCACATTTAACCCCACACTTTTTACTAAAACTGCCTACTCTTTGGGGGCAGGGTAGTTTCTTTTGGGGTTACTTTGTGTCTTTGGCAATCAGCTCTATAGGTATTGTTTGAGTGGGTAGGGGCTGTTGCTGAACGGTCTGCGGCTCTTAGACCGCAGTTCTACGATGGGTTGGAAGAGCCACTGAAATTAACTTAGCCACAATTCGTTTCTTTAAATTTTATTTGACAAAACCTGTAATGGCGTGCGTCAATTAATCATCGCCGATTTAAATTTGTAACTTGCGGGCGATTAATAAATACAGCTAAAGCGCAGGAGATAAGTCGCTCCAGCTTTGCTGTGGCGGCTTTTTTATTGGGCTTACCCTTACTAAGGGGTTGAATTGTTGAAAAAAGTACGCCCAAAAAGAGGGCATTGAGAAAAAACAAAGCTCTTGAGAGCTACGATCAATTAGTTTGGTGCCGCAAAAGGATAGCTTGATTACTGGTCAAGTACAGGTAAGTGAAGAGTTTCAATTGATGTCAGATAAAATTGTTAAGTATCTTGTTTCAGTATTATTTCCTGCAGCTACGTTGTATGTTTGTTGGTGGTTAGCTTTGGAAGTTGGCGAAATTGCCGCCGTT
>NZKO01000105.1 GCA_002692535.1 Opitutia bacterium | reverse complement strand
TTTTCCTTTTCGTAACCTGCCAGGAAAAGCTGTATACAATGAGCTAAAAATGGGTCCTCTTTAGTGTCTATTTTTTTGAATTCAGACTCAAGCGCAAGAAGGCCATCTCTAGCACCCACTTTTCCCCATTTGATAACTAGTTCAACCGTTCCGAAAAGTGAACCAGCATTGACGTTTGTTGGAACGAACACTTGCGTTAGAGTTCCAAGCGCCTTTCGGACATAGCGCCCTTCGTAGGAGATTAGTGTTGATGCTATTGTTCCACCTAAGACCACGCTTATGGCTGCCGCGTTGCCGAATAAGAAAACCCCTTGGAAAGACCCAATGACGTCGTATACGGCGAATATAAAGGCACCAAAACCCAGTAAAAGTCCAAAAATAGTGCTGAATGAAATTTTCATTTCTGCCCCAATTTTTTTATCCGCTAGCGATGCAGTCCAGTCCGGGCATCAGTCAAGACGCTGACCTCGTTCCTCGTATTTGGCAATATGCCTATTCAGCATGCGCTTTCAATCATAGTCAGTAAAGTAGCTTTGTTCAGATCTTTTTGTTTCCCGAGGGTCATCTCTCCCGCGCGACTATGCCACTGATGACGATTCATTAAAGCCAACGATTCGTTAAGCATCAAACTCATTGGAATGTTCAATTCATTTGCCAGTAACCTGGTTTGCTCAAGAAAGTCGGATCTTCCCAAATTCGCTAAGTCAGCATCGACGAGCCAGGCAGACAACCTGGAACTTATTGCGTGCGATGGACCATCTGGTTGCAATTTCGTATCGAGTATCATTCGACGTATCAGCTCTATGTCGTCTTGGGAAAACCTTCCATCACTTTTCATCGCATGCTCTGCCAGATCAGCGCTGATGATCTCATGTTCGGCGCGGTGTTCAATAAAGCCCGCATCATGATAGGCGGCAGCAATACCCAATAGCAGCAAACTGTGCTCATCTAATTGATCTGTTGCTCCGAGAGCTATAGCCATCTCCGTGACGTCATCGGAGTGCTCCTTGGTGTGATATGTCAGAGACGGATCTAAACTCGTCGCTAACCGCAGATGTATAGAGGCTATTACGGGATCGCCCTTGATCTCAGTTATCAAGTCTTCTTGTTCTGTTAAAATCGCAAGCTGCAAATGTCACCCCCGCAACGCGGCTTGAGTAGCGCATCCAGTGATGCGCAGAAAATTAGAAAAATTCTTATAAATATGTTTGAAAAATAGCCAAATTTGTTGGAATGTGTGGTGGCGTAATGAACAATTTGGAATGGTACACGTTTGAAGTACTTTGTGCAGTACCGGGTAAGTTAATTAACGTCTTGTTGATGGCGGCGTCTTTTTGCGCGTTAGGGGAAAAAAGACGTATAAAAAATTAGAAAAGCGAGCCTTAAATATGAAGATTTTTTTCGGATTGACATTAGCCACATTAGTATCAGCTTTACTCTTAGTTCTTCCCGGCACCGCAGCCGCCCAAGGAGGGCCTTATGTTGAGGGTAAAGCTCCCTCAGGAGAGGTGGTGCAAGTTATAATCTCGTCTAGACCGGAGTTCAAATATCCGCGTCGCGCTCAACGAATGGGTATTCAAGGGTTTGTTGTATTGGCGTTTGATGTTAACGAAGAAGGCGAGCTGGTCGATCTCAGAGTGACTGAATCCAAACCTCGCCTCGTTTTCGATAAGGCGGCCACCCAGTACATCAAGAAGTTTAAATTTCAGCCTCCAACCCTCGACGGCTCAACGGTTTACGCTTCTGATATCACCATGAGAATGCCGTTTAGGTTGGAGTGATAATTGCCTTCGAACAAGGCATTTCGGCGAAAGGTAGATTTAAAAAGAGATAGGTGTCATGAAAATTAAAACCAGACTTATTGGCCTAATCATGATTGGTATTCTCTCTCTATTCGGGGCCAGTTTTTACTCTGCACAAGAACTTAATTCTGCGAATCGCGACTACAGTGCTCAAGAGAGCATAATAGCGCACAGCAGTGCCTGGATAAGCAACATGGACGTTGAGTTCACCGATAAATTATATGTATATGACCCTCTCTATGGTGCTGAGCAAAATGTCCAGTTTTGGGACTACTCGTCCGAGGATCCGTTTTTTAATGGGGACCCTGGGAACCCCCTGTTTCCGGCGTTCCTGGAAAAAGACGGGGACAGCATCTACGATTTACTTTCACGCGTTTTTTTGGGTCCGATTGAATCCGAGCAGCTGACTTTCGCGATAGCTTATGACAACCGTGGGCTTCAACTTTACTGTGAGTCGAGTCTATTTGTGATCGGCGTAGACCCCTGCTCGGAATCAGCTTCGCCCGATTATTTCCTAAATTTCGGAGCCTTTGTTCGCTCTTTGGAAAATGGATCTTCAAGAAGGATTGTCCAAATCACAGACTTGGACGAGGAAAAGCCAGTATCAATTAACGATACGTTGTCTTTTGCCCTTCTCGATGAATCCGAATCGGCTGTCGGTATTATAGTTCTTGGGCGAAACGTGACAGAAAGTCTTGAGGTCTTCGGAGAAAATTTTGAGATACAAACTGCGTTAGTTGTTGGGGGTGAAGCACTGACCGTTGGAGACTACTATGAGGAGGAGCGAGCTGAAGATCTTACTTTATTAATTCGCGACAGTTTGTCGTATGCCAGCGCCACGGATAGTTATGAGTACAGCTACATTAATGAGTCGCTCGGTGCTCGAATTTCGTCTATTCCGTTGAGCAAAAGCATCCGTGCGAGTGAACTTAGGATCTTACTATTTGACGATCAAAGCGAACTGCTCACTACGCTAAAGAAGTCTGAACAAGAGTCAATGCTCATTTTCGGTGGAACCGCATTGTTGATTCTTGTACTAATGTTCGCTGTCACGTCTACCTCATTTAACCGTATTTTAGGAGCGATTTCCGCGCTGGAGCGGATGGGTGAAGGCGACCTCAGTGAACACAAATTACATCGTGGTTGGTTTTCTTCAAAAAACGACGAGGTGGGTCGATTACAGAGAGCTATTAACGAATTTCGTTTGCTACGCGTGGACGCAGAGGAGCAGCGGAAAGAACGCGCTAAACGAAGAGATGAGCGCGACGAGATAATGTTTGAGAAAATGTCGGCTCTTTCGGAGCAGCTCGAGGGTGATGCCAGGACGATGTTGATGAGCGAGATTGATGATATGCGAACAGCATTATCGTCGGGTACTGATGAGGAGAAAGAAAGAGCTTCTATAGATGTCATGTCCAAGGCGTTCTCTAAGATGTCAGATGAGGTGGCTACACTTATTGATGCGCGTACTCATGAGCTCGTTGTTGCTAAAGATGAGATTAATAGCTCCATCCGATATGCCGCGAAACTTCAGAACGCATTGCTGCCTAAAACA
The DNA here is from genome assembly GCA_002692535.1 of Opitutia bacterium. Lineage (GTDB taxonomy): Bacteria > Verrucomicrobiota > Verrucomicrobiia > Opitutales > Seribacteraceae > Seribacter. The sequence continues at coordinate 3,606 of NZKO01000105.1, read as the reverse complement.
TACCCGGGAGATATCGACATAAACGTTGAATGGCGTCCTCGAGATTTGGTTGGCGGCGATATCTATTTCATCAAGGACTTACCAGACAAGGTTTATATAGCCGTAGTCGATTGCACAGGACATGGCGTTCCCGGAGCATTTTTATCAATTATCGCTCGAAGTCATTTAGATAAAGCAATCACGCCTGACAATTATCAGAGCGCCGGGGCATACCTGTCTCAAGTAAACAGTCTTCTGAAAGATACTTTGAGCAAGACTGATCAGAAAAACACAAATGAAGAGGGCTTCGACGGTGGCGTTTGCATCTACTATCGCAGTAGTCGCAAGCTCGAATTTGCGGGCGCCAAGGCTTCTATCTTCCAGGTACAAAGTGATGGCGCCACGGAGACGGTTGGCGATAGAAAATCCGTTGGTTCCACTCGAGTGAAAGAAGGATTCACATTCTCAACACATGAGATCAATGATCCGAGTGGGTCTTTCGTAATGCTTACTGATGGCATAACCGACGTGATGAGCCCCGAAGAACGACCAATAGCCTTTGGAAGACGTCGAGTTTTGAAACTTCTGCAGCAGGCCACTGATAGATCACCTCGATACATCGTGGAAAAAATAATGAACAATGTTGATTTGTATCGAGGCGGAGCACCGTTTCGTGATGATTTAACACTGTTAGCATTTTCGTTTAACGAGTCAGACAGCTTAGAAGGCGAGACCCTCGCCGGTGAGGAGCAAGCATGATTTTTGAACAAACGCAAAGGACTCCCTACGTAGAACTAACTGCGCGATCGTGTGCGATTAGAGGGGAGTGTTACCCCGAGAATATAGCTGAATGGTCTGGACCGGTTTTAGATGCTCTGGAAGAGTCCATGAGCCTCGAGAGCGGCACGTTCAGAGTTGTTATTGAGCTTTACTATTTCAACAGTTCATCGGCTAAGTTTCTTTTTGATTTCTTTGAGTACCTGGAAGAAACGGCGGAAGCTGGTCGCGAGATTGTAATCCAGTGGTGTTACCGAACTGAGGATGACACGATGCTGGAAGCAGGTGAGGACTTTCAAGAAGATTTAGAGACCTGCAGTTATGAGCTAGTCCCAATTGACGTTGAGCAGACTGCGTAGGTAGATTAGAGGAGAGCCCGGTAATGAGTCCAAATAAAGACACCGTTGGGTTACATACCTTTATGCAAAATCGCAGAACACTTTTCTGCTACTCAGGGCCCATGACTGAAGATTTACTTACCACAATAGCAAATCCTGTTCGTCATCAACTGTCTGATAAAGAAACAGAAGAAGCAGTCGCAAACCGAGTTTTTGGTGTTTTCATCGAGCAAGCACAGAACATCATCAGGTATTCTCATCAGAAAACCAAGTCTACGGGCGATAGCGTAGGCACCATTGCTATCTCGCTTGATGACGACTGTTTTCTTATTGAGGCCGTTAATGTAGTTGCAGAGTCCAAACGAGATGTACTTGAGGCGACATTGGTGGATCTGTCTGTAAAGGATCAAAAGGAGTTACGAAAGCTTTACCGTCAACGATTGAAAGATGGACCGCCTGAGGACTCTGCGGGCGCCGGTCTTGGTTTTATCGAGATGGCCCGGAGAGTGAAGAAGTTTGAGTTTGACTTCCAGGCTCATGAGTTTGGTGCACTTTTTGTTTATCGTGGGTGGGTGAGCTAAGACTCTCTGAGCCAGTCACGAATAATTATGGTCCAATTTAATGAAAAGCGTCATTGCTCCGTTTCAGCATTCAGCGCTTGAGCTCGAAAAGTATTGATGTCACTCAGTGCTCTCGTGAGGCTTTGCTGGGCAGCCTCGAGCTCCTCGGTAGTCAAATTGTCCAATACAAAGGACACATTCCGCTCACCTAAGGCCATTGATACGGACTTAGTTCTCTTGGACTCTACGACTTTTCGTGCCTGAAACTCCCCGATACCTTTAAGGTGGATCGGCGGCAATGCCTCAGCCTCGATACTGTCCTTAACAAGATTGTAGGTATCCTCAGATATGTATATTGATCCGTTGTCAGCAGCTGTTTCTAATCTTGAGGCGCGATTAACCGCAGCACCGATTGCTGTGTAATCTAATCTCGATTCACAACCAAAATTGCCGACGGTAGCAAATCCCGTGTCGATCCCAATTCTCATTTGTAGATGATCCCTCAATCCATATTTTGCCCACTCATCCGACAAGTTATTTAATGCCTGTAGCATCTCGATCGCCATGTTGACGCATTGGATTGCGTCTTCTTTTACTCCCCTGGTCTCCGGATCGCCAAAGAAAAGCATTATGCCGTCACCGATGTATTTATCGATCGTTGCACCATGATCGAGTGCGATATTAGTCATTGTTTCGAGATATAAGTTGAGTAAGGCCGTGACATCCTCGGATTCCATACTTTCAACATAATTAGTGAACCCACATAGGTCAGAAAAGAAAACGGTCAACTTTTTCCGGCGGCTAACTCTAGTGCCATGTCGTGAGCCAGAGAAAATTGAGTTGTACAATTGCGGACTTAGAAATTTGGATAACTGAGCAGACATACCTTCCAGTTGCTCATTGGTCTCTTGCGCTTCCGTCTTCAACTGATTTAACCGTTGCTCGTTCTTATCGCTGAGCTTGATTATCCTTTTAGTGGTCCTCAGCAGCTTGCCATACTGGTCTACCAACGTATCAAAATCAGACTGTGTGAAAGTACCGTCTTCTTTGATTTTTTTGAAATCCGCAAGCACTTTGGCTTCTTGACTGAAAATGTCAGTGTCCATATTTCTAGAACCTTTTTGCGCAGGTTGCCCTATAGAATAGTCTTAAGATCGCAGGTTTTAAAAGTTTTTATGCTTTCACAACAACTCACAATCCTGAACAGAAATTTTTGACGGGTGCTTCAATCAAGAGTGGTGATAGTCGCCCTGTTTTTTGGCGGTGTACTCTAGCTCATTCGCCGTATGAGTAAACATCTCAAAGCAATAGTGCTTTTCTACAATTGACGAGGTCTACTCGAATTTGTTTCAAAAGTGCTCACTGCTGTCAGATAGAGGCGACCGTTCCAGCGGTGTCATGTCTGGCTGACAGACAGCTAACATAACCGTCAAATCGCCGGATATTTAATTAAATAAGTTGAAATGATACCTGCGCTGGATAGCGTTGAAATCTGATGGGGATGGGTAGGTATAGACTGAAAATCCCGCGCTTATTGTGAGCCTGCTGGTTCTGCTCAGGTCCCGGAGATTCTGAATTACTGATGTAAAGTTACTTTGAACTCCATCGACTTTGCTTCAACGCCTTTCATCCCCACTGGTTTTAACTTTATAGATCGAAGCTGTATTGGGCTCCACGACTTGTCGCTAGGTTGCAAACTCAGACCACTCTCACCCACAGGTAACATGACTCTTGAAATGAGTCTGCTCTCATACGTTTCATGATCCGTGGGTTCGACTGTCACTAATGAACTTTCTCCCGCAATTGTCAGAGTAAAGCTCGCCGCAGTATTGACCAGTACATCGGCATAAACGTCGAACTGCCCTGACACCTTGACATCGAAAAGCCAGTCTACGTGACTACGAGAATCCGTCCATTCAGTCAAAACCGGATTGTCATCAGAGTCCCTGTCC
>NZKO01000104.1 GCA_002692535.1 Opitutia bacterium | reverse complement strand
TTATGAAGTTTCGAGAAGTCTTGCCGCTTGTGAAGGGGCTCTTTTACTGATTGACGCATCTCAGGGAGTGGAGGCTCAAACCCTTGCAAATGCTCAACTTGCCGATGCCCAGGGTTTGGAGATCATACCAGTAATCAATAAGATTGATCTTCCATCAGCGGATGTGGATCGTGTTTCTAGGCAAATTGAGGATACGTTGGCAATTCCAGCTGAAGATGCCATTCTTGCTAGCGGTAAGTCAGGTCAAGGAGTGGATGAAATTCTGGAAGCTGTGGTGAAAAGGTTGCCTCCTCCAAGATGGGTTGATCATCCAAAGAGTCGAGCACTAGTTTTTGATAATCAATTCGATTCTTTTAAGGGAGTTATTTGTTATGTGCGTATTTTTTCTGGTAAGATGCCTCTGAACAAAAGCTTAAGCTTGATGAGTGACCAGAGAAAAACACAGATTAAGGAAATTGGTAAGTTTTGTCCCGAACCCGTGCCTATGGAATCATTGCAGGAAGGTGAAGTGGGGTACATTGTAACTGGAATCCGAGATGTGGCGGAAATCAAAATTGGAGATACACTTACACTTAGTGACGACCCTGCAACCGAAATGCTACCAGGGTATAAGGAAGTTCGACCAATGGTATTTAGCGGTTTATACCCTTTGGATACTTCTGACTATGAAAAGCTAAAGAAAAGCGTGGGAAAACTAAGATTAAATGATGCTGCCTTTACTTTTCAGTCGGAAACTTCCGTTGCTTTGGGTTTTGGTTTCCGTTGCGGATTCCTAGGTCTTTTGCACATGGAAATTATTCAGGAACGTTTGAGGCGTGAATATGATTTGGATTTGATTTCGACTTACCCCAGCGTGATTTACCGAGTATTTATGACATCAGGGGATATGATCGAAATTGATAATCCATTAGATCTTCCTGATGTTACGCTAATTGACAGGATTGAAGAACCAACAATAATTGCAAGGATACATGCACCCAACGATTCAATTGGCGATTTGCTTGCTTTGGTTACTGAGAAAAGAGGTGCTTGCAACAATACCGAAACGATTGACGAGAGTCGTGTTATGATGACATGCGCATTGCCTTTGAACGAAATATTGGTCGATTTCAATGACCGATTAAAAAGCATAACCCACGGATATGGATCAATGGATTACGATATGGCGGATTATGTTGAATCTTCATTAGTAAGGATGGAAATTCTAGTTAACTCCGAGCCTGTCGACGCATTTTCAACAATTGTGCATCGTGATAAAGCTGAAGGCAAGGGAAGGGCACTATGTGCAAAGCTCAAGGAAATCTTACCAAGGCAACTCTTCAAAATTGCTTTGCAGGCATCAGTTGGGGGAAAAGTCATTGCCAGAGAAACAATCAGTGCCCTAAGGAAAGATGTTACTGCAAAATGCTATGGTGGTGATATTTCCAGAAAAAGAAAACTTTTGGAAAAGCAGAAGGAAGGAAAGAAAAGAATGAAGCAAATCGGAAGTGTTAATATTCCACAGGAGGCATTTGTACAGATTCTTAAAAGTACTACTTAATCACGTTAATGAATGATAATAATACAGTCGATTCTGGGTCTGAAAATAAATTCGTAAAAGCTACTCGGGCTCAAACAAAAGGAGCCAAGGAGGTTCTGCGCTTAGGCCAGAAAGTTTTCGATTACAGGAGGGATCTCTTAAGTGATGAAGATGCTGATAACCTTGAGAGGGCTAATCAGAGTCTAAAGAAAGAATTGGCGACTAAACCAATTTCAGGACCACTACTCGAAGAGAAAGCAAAGGAAGTTGATGATCAACTCCAAAAATCCGGTGATCTGTACTATCATAAGAAATCATGGGTTGAGAATGTGGAGATGCTGCTGGTTGCTGCAATTGTGGTGATTGGAATACGAAGTTTCTTTGTTCAGCCGTTCATTATACCAACCAATTCGATGTACCCATCTTTTTCTGGAATGCAGCCCCATGTTTATGAAGATAAGCAAAGTACTCCAGGATTATTGGGAAGATGCTTGGATAAGGTTTTGCTTGGTGCATCTCATTATAAATTGGAAGCGGAATCATCCGGTAATCTCTATTTGAAAATTCAAGGGCAGATGAGTTTTAGATTTGATGACGCAAAATTTCCAGAAGGAAGATTCTTCATTTTTCCAGCATCGGTCAGGGAATATGTTTTTGAGGTAGGTGGTAAGGAACATGTTCTTCGGGTTCCTGCTGAATTTGATTTAGATGGATTGATTGCAAAAAAATTTGCAGGAGTTGACGAATTAAGTGATTTGCCGCTAGTGATAACTCAAGATCAGGGTTTTCCAAGTAATCGATTAAAATTGAGTGACCGACATTTCAAGAAGGGAGATCTTTTATTGGGTTTTGACATTTTATTGGGCGATGCGCTTTTTGTAGACCGTTTCAGTTATAACTTCGTTCATCCAAAATCAGGAGACCCGGCCGTATTTAGAACAGGTTCCATTGATGATTTTAACAATAAGTTAGGTACTGACATCATTAGTCAGATTGGGGAGGATAAATATTACATCAAAAGACTCGTTGGTGAACCAGGTGATGTCTTGGAAATTAAGGTTCCCGAAAGTATTTTTACCAATGGAACTGATGTTCGTAAGGGTGTGCCTGGAGTGCTTTACAGGAATGGAAATCCCATCGCTGGAAAAAAGGTATTTGATCGAAATCGAAAGCGGACCGAAGATCTTGCTGCGGATTCAAATGCCAAACCCATTGACGCTTATCCAGGATATCGAGCAGAAGGAATTTTAACAAACCGAGCCAGACTTAAAGTTCCTTTAGCAAATGAAAATCCCACGGGAATGAAAGCTTTTTTTGCCATGGGAGATAATTCTACAGATAGCTTGGACGGTCGAGCATGGGGATTTGTCCCTGAGAATGAGATCATTGGGCGAGCTTTTTTGGTTTATTATCCGTTTACCAAAAGATGGGGATTTGCAGATTAACCACACACATAATTTCGCACAATATGCATTATGTCTAATTATGCTTACTCGGAAACCCTTCCGTCCTGGTTGCTAAATCGTTCTTCTGGGGTTCTGCTTCATCCCACTGCATTGCCAGGACAACAAGGAATAGGTTCACTCGGGTCCGAAGCGATGAGGTTTGTGGACTTTCTTGAGAGTGCAGGTTTTTCTTACTGGCAAACCTGTCCACTTGGTCCCACTGGATTTGGAGATTCACCCTATCAGGTATTTTGTTCAAGTGCTGGTAATCCATATCTTATCGATTGGAATCCAGTTTTGGAGTCTGATCTTATTGGTATTTCTGATTTGAATATTCTAAATAATTTATCAGATCAACGAGTGGATTATGGTTCACTCTATCATTGCTTTTACCATGTTGCCCGAATTGCTTTTTCTAATTTTCGATCTAATTCCAACGCATTGGAAAGTATGTACGGAAATTTTGATAAATTTAAAAATAGATATTCTTGGTTGAAATCTTATGGAGTTTTTCAGGCTTTAAAGTTAGCAAATAATAACGATCCTTGGTGGTTGTGGAATTCTAAATTTAAAAAGTCGATCAATTTGGATGATCTAAATTCTGATATTCTTGATGAAGTTAACTTTCATTTTTTTCTTCAATATCTATTTTTTGGGCAATGGCTAAAATTAAAAGAATATGCCAATCAAAAGGGGATTTTCATTTTAGGAGATTTACCTATCTATGCAGCTCCAGACTCTTCAGACATATGGGCTCATCAGAATCTTTTTGAAATAAATCATGGAAATTCAGTTTTTGAAAATGTAGCAGGTGTTCCTCCTGATTATTTTAATCAGGATGGGCAATTATGGGGAAATCCCCTTTATAACTGGAATGAGCATGAGAAAGACGGTTTTTCATGGTGGATTGACAGATTAAGTACTCAGATTGAAATTTTTGATGTCGTAAGGATCGATCATTTTCGAGCCTTTCACGATTATTGGTCTATTCCAAGTTCTTTGGGAAACGCAAAGATGGGCACATGGAAATCTGGTCCTGGTATTAGGTTTTGGAATAAAATAAATGAGTTCTTTCCGCATCGTCCATTTTTGGCAGAGGACTTGGGCTTGATTACTGATGAAGTTCGTTTATTAAGAGATCAAGCTGGTTTGCCGGGGATGGCGGTTTTGCAGTTCGCTTTTGATGGCGATCCGGAAAATTTGTACCTTCCTCACAATTTGGCTCAAAATCTAGTCCTTTATCTCGGTACACACGATAACGATACTGTAAGTGGATGGTACGACAATGCAGATGAGGAGATTCGTGGAAATTTTCGGTCTTATCTAAATGTGTCTGGAGAATTTCCTTCTTGGGACCTTCTAAGGTTTGCCTATCGAACAATTTCTCCTCTCGTAATAGTTCCTGTACAAGATCTTTTGGGTTTAGGTTCTGAGGCACGTTTCAATTGTCCTGGAGAAGCTATTGGAAATTGGCAGTGGAGAATGAGTCATTCTCAATTAGATAGTTTATTTGAAAGCTCGAAATACCTTTTCGAACAGGCTAAAATCTCAGGACGAACTAAAAATGACAGTCATGAAAAAGGACGATGATAAAGGTGGCGAATTAGGCTACAAAAGTTTTTTTCCTTATTTAAAGCTTTTGAGCCCTTATTGGATTCCTTTCTTGGGAGCTTTGTTTTGTGGTCTTGTTTACGGAATATCAAGCGGTTTCGGTCTTCCTTTTATGATTGATCAGGTATTTCCGAAAATCTTTCCTGATCAAAAGCTCCAATCCCCTGCCCTTTCAAATTTTGAATTGCTGTATCTTATTTCATGGTTTCCTTTGGTTTTTTTGATTCGAGGAGTTAGTGGTTATCTTAACAGCTACTTGATCAATTATTGTGGTTTAAGGGTTCTTGAGAAAATTCGCCTTCAAGTGTTTACGAAGGTGCAAAAGTTGCCGGTTTCTTTTTTTCAGAAAACTCAACAAGGAGATTTACTTAGTCGTATCACAGCAGATACTGCTCAATTACAGGGATCACTTCTTAGTGTAAGTAACGATATTGTTAAGCAACCCGTTACTTTCATTGGTGCACTTGTTGCTCTTTTGGTTATGGCCATCCAGAGAGAAGGAATGAGTTTTATCCTCCTTTGCCTTGCGGTGATTCCTGTTTGTGTTTTTCCTATACGTCGAGTCGGGGAGCTTTTAATGAGAAGAGCTTTGGGAATGCAGCAAAAGGTAGGAAGTTTAACCGCAGTTTTAAGCGAGAACTTGTCGGCCTTCAGGGAGATACGTGCATTTAATTTGGAAAAACGAGAAGAGAAGCGTTTTAAGCAGTCATCGGAAGATTTCCTTTACGCAAGAATGAAGGTTGTTAAGTACTCTCAAATTTTAACTCCGCTGATTGAGATACTCACCGCAGTAGGAATTTCTTTTGCAATTTTTCAAGCTGCCCGTTCTTCAATCCGCTTGGATGCTGTCGTCCCAGTTATTACAGCACTTTACATCGCCTACGAACCGATCAAAAAACTTGGTAATATTAATAATAAGATAAAAGAGGCGTTGGCTTCTCTTCAGCGACTTAACGAAATCTTACTGGCTGACGAAACTATTGCAGAAAAGAAAAATGCTTTTGAGCTTTCTGGCATAAAGCATGGAATTGAATTTAACTCAGTTTCCTTTACTTATGACGGATCTAATGATGGTTCCAAAGTTGAACCTGCATTAAAAAATTTAAATCTTAAGGTTAAAGCGGGTGAATCCATTGCCCTTGTTGGTCCAAGTGGTGCTGGGAAATCAACATTGATCAATATGCTTTGCCGATTTCAGGATCCTTCGACAGGGGGAATTTTTATAGATGGAATTGACATCACAAATATTGCTTTGAAGGATCTGAGAGAATCCATCGCGATGGTTCCACAGAAACCATTTCTTTTTGATGTAACAGTGGAAGAGAATATCGAGATAGGAAAATCAAAATATACCCAATCAACGATAAAAGAGTCCGCTGTTGCTTCAAATTCTTTGGAGTTTATCGAAAAATTCTCTAATGGATTTCACGAAAGACTTGGAGAGAAGGCGACGAGAATTTCTGGCGGTCAGTTACAGAGATTAGCTTTGGCAAGAGCATTTTATCGTAACTCGCCACTTTTAATCTTGGATGAGGCAACTTCAGCTTTGGATTCAGATAATGAGGAAACCATTCAAGATGCGATGAAACTGTTGATTGAGGGCAAGACGACATTCATGATTTCTCACCGATTTAGTTCTATTCGATTGGCCGATCGTATTTTGGTGATGAATGGGGGGAGGATTATCGCGGATGGTAAGCATGAAAAAATCTATGACACCTGCGAAGTTTACCGAAGACTTTATGATCAGCAGATCAAATAACTAAGATTTTCTGAGTAACCAGTAGATTTGCAAACCATCACTGGGCACACCCTTTGAATGCTTTTGATCCGCTCCTTGAAGGTAGAATGGAAGTATATTTCTAAGGAAACATAAGAGGTTACTGCAAATCCACCCAACAAGAACTGCATCCAAAGCTGTAAATAATTTAGTCTGATAAATCGTTAAAATACCAACTGCTAAAGCAATAATTGAAGAGAGCGGTCCACTAACCAAAACAAGCAAGGTTTGCATCTTCGAGAGGATGTTTCCATTAAAAGCCGTATGCCCGTGAATCATCTTTTTAAATGAAATTTCAACCTCTATTCTCATTAGCTTAAATTTAAAAATGTTCTCCCCTGCCCCGATTCTTATACGAACGTTTTCTTTCGTTAAGACTCTTGCAAGCAAAGCGTGTCCCATTTCATGAACAATTGTAGCGATAGGGCGGAATACATAGATTGATAGCCATGCCAGTATGATCCACGGAATCCCATTGGTTTCAAAAAATACTGATAACTCTGATGTCAGTATAGCCATAGCTAGCAAATGATCTTGATCGAAAAAACACTCTGTGCAAGGTTAGATATTTAATGCAATTTTATGTTTGGTTCTCTTTTTCAAAAGCTATTTGGCAATCATTTGGAAGTTTCTGTTCCTCATACCAAGGGTTTACCTGTGACAGATGAGAATAAATTTGGCGAAGAGGCAGAGAAAGCTCAGTGGATTGGCGTTGATTTGGATGGAACTCTGGCTGAGGCTGAACCTTGGAAGGGTTTTGATCATATCGGTAAACCAGTTCCAATGATGATGAAACGCCTTAAAATATGGCTGGATATGGGCTACCGGGTAAAGATTGTAACTGCCCGAGCTCAAAATCCGGAGCTCGCGATTCCTCCAATCCGCGACTGGTTAAGAAAAAACGGGCTTCCGGAATTAGAAATTACTAATGCTAAGGATATGGATATGATAGAATTATGGGATGACCGCTGTGTCCAAGTTATACCAAATACGGGTCGTCCGATTGGACCTAATCCAGAGCCCTACCGAAGGACATAATAAACAATCCTCACAAAACAACCAAAAGTATGAAGGCAATCAATTCTCATTATTAATGATCTGTTTATGATATAATGAACTGGTGGGGAAAGTTAATCGGAACGGGTGTAGGTATGTTTGGCGGTCCAATTGGAGCATTGGCAGGCGCTGCAATTGGACACTTATACGACGAGGATGATCCTACCCCTCAAAATGAAAGAAGAGCGAGAATTCTATATTTGGCCTATTTTTTCTCATGTGCAGCCAAGATTTCGAAAGCAGATGGAGGAATTTCTCAATCAGAAATTACGATGACTGAAAATCTAATGAATCGTTTGGGATTGGACGAAAAAACAAAGGATTTTGCAAAGAATGTTTTTCGCAAAGCTAAGATAAGCAAGAGGTCAATTGACGAAGATTTTAAAGAAATCGGTAAGATGGTTGGGTACGAACCGACAGTTGGCCAATCCTTTCTCGGTGGGCTTTTTGAAATCGCTCGCTCAAATGGTGATAAGATGAATGAGATGCAGGTGCGTTTGCTTTTGCGGGGAGAGGAACGGCTCAAGCTTCCGTCTGGAACCGTGATTTCATGGGTGCGAGGTGGTTATGCTCCGCCACAGCATGATCCTTCCTCTGATATGATATCATTGGAGAAAGCATATGAAGTCTTGTCTCTTTCGCGAGACTGCTCGGAGAGGGAGCTTAAGAAAGCTTATCGTTTGAAGGCAGCTGATTTTCACCCGGATAAATTGAGAAGCAAGGACTTACCGGAAGAATTCGTTGCCTTTGCCAACGACCAGTTAGCAAAGATTAATCAATCTTATCATGTCATCCTTGATGCCCGTGGTTTGAAATAATACTGTATGGTGGACTAAATGCATCTAACGATTGATGATTTGTCCATCCTTCATACTGATAATATGATCGCAATTATCGGCAATTTCGGAGTTGTGCGTGACCAGAATTACTGCGATTTTTTCCTCACGGGCAAATTGAATAAGTAGTTGAAATACTTTTTCAGAATTGGCTGTATCCAGGTTCCCAGTTGGCTCATCTGCCAGTAAGAGAGCGGGTGAATGAACCAAAGCTCTTGCAATGGCAACACGTTGCTGTTCGCCGCCGGATAGTTTGTTCGCTAGTCGATCGCATTTGTCATCTAAACCAAGTCTACAAAGGACATCCTTAGCTTTTCTCAGAGCCTGTTTTTCAGGAACACCAGATTTTCGAAGAGGAAGAGCTACATTTTCGCATACGGTTAGTTCTTTGATGAGAAAGTGAAATTGAAAGACGAATCCGATCTTTGTATTACGTAAATTAGTACGAATTTCGTCATTTGCCAGAGCGACGGAATCTTCTTCCAGGTGAATCTCTCCACTATCTGGGCGATCGAGAAGACCCATTAAGTAAAGCAGCGTGCTTTTGCCGCAACCAGATGGACCTACCACGGCAGTAACTTCTCCTGCAAGGGCATCGAAGGAAACGCCCCGCAGAGCATGAATCGTCCCTTCTCCTTCGGTAAAAGAGTGTTCAAGGTTTGAAATCCGAATCAGAGGTTTAGCTAAATCTTTAGTCTCCATCAGACAGTTTCCCTAATAATTTTTGCCGGTTCGATTTTTGCTGCTCTTCTTGCAGGAATCCAACTTGCAATTGAAACAAAAAGCACGGCAATTAAAATTGCCCACAAGTAATGAGATAAATCCCAATTTACCACAAAGCTTTCAGTAGAAAAAATTCCACGAATTCTTAGAGGGATTTTAGAAATTCCATAAGTGGATAAGATACCAACGCATGAACCAAGAAAAATTCCAATTACCAAAATTATCGCCCCTTGCCAAAGAAAGACTGCCGAAATATCTGATGGCTTGAATCCCATTGATCGCAAAATTGCAATATCTCGGGTTTTCTCCATTACCATGATTGCAAACACATTAAAGATGCCTAGTCCGGAGAGTAGAAGAATGCTGGAGACGGTAATTGCAGATGAAATCCGTAGTGCTTTGAATACGTCTAGCCAAACTTGTTCCCTTTCTTGCCAACTGACAACTCTATGACCGGTGGTCTCCTGGATTTGTGCAGATATTTCAGGGGCTTTTTCAGGTTCGAACATCGATAGTTGGAAAATTGAACCAGAAAATCTTTTGCCCAAAAACGCTTTGGATGTGGAAAGGTGGACATATGCACGGTTTTTATCGATTTGGCTGACTCCAGTCTCAAATAATCCCGCAATACGTAGTTGAAGATTTCCAGTACCACCCTCAATTGTGACTCGATCGCCAAGCTTCAGCATTAATCGTTGGGCGATACGGTTTCCCAGCAGAATGGTCATTGAATCCGATTCAAATGCCGAGAGACTCCCCTGGATGATTTGATTTTCTACATCAGACACCATTATGTGGTCGTCCAGGACAATTCCATGCATCTGAATGGTTTGTGATCTTGACCCACCGTTAAGAATTGCATTCCCTTCAAGGACTTCCGATATCCCTGAAATTTCGGGGAAATGAAGAAGTGCATTTCGCAAAAGCTCAGTATTTTCGATACCCTCGGTGTATCTTGCTCCTTCTCTGGAATGGAAAAAGAACCTTGTTTTGCCTTCTTTGGAAGAACTGCGAACAGTCCCATGCATATCCTGAAAACTATCGGAAATTCGGATTGCACCATTTGTTCCAAGAATGGTTCTTATAAAGAAGGCTTCAAAACCGGAGGTTTGAGCCTGTGTAATTACAAAAAATGCTATCCCAAGAGTAATTCCAAACAAACTCATCGTCATCGCGCGTTTTCTTCCGAGCACAAACCTCCATGCTAATTCAAGGTTGAGAGATTTCACCCGAATAAATTTGAGTTCACCTTATCAGGGTCCAATTTACATTCTCTCCATCATAGAAGAGATGAGGAGTTTCTGATATCACCAACTCATTTGACTTCAGCCCCTTTATGATTTCAACAAATTCCAAGTTTTTTGCTCCAATCTCAACATTGATTTGAAAGGCCCGACCATCACGCACGACAAAAACCGAACTGCCTAGTAATGCTTTTCTTGGGATAATTAGAGTATCATTAATCTCTCTCTTAATGATCTCTGCTCTCCCGGATGAACCTACTGGTAAAGGTTTCTTGCTCTCTAGTTCAACAAACAATTTTCGGCGCCCTGTCGCAGGATCGACATTTGCTGATATCCTTTTAACAGCACCCTCGAAGACTTCATTTCCAAATGTGAAGACGGTAACTCCCACTTTTTGACCTTCAACTATCCCGTCAAAGTCTTCTTCTTTCAAGGTCACTTCAATTATTCTTTCATCCGATTGAATTTCACCCAACACTTGTCCGCTAAATATGGTATCCCCTTGTTTTACTGTGGAAGAGACTAGTGTGCCTTTGATAGGGCTTAAGATCATTCGTTTTTTTAATTCTTCCTCAATCCGAGCGATCTCAAGATTTAATGATTTACTGGTTTCTTCATCGCTTATTCTTTCGAATTCAACTTGTCTTCTCAATCGCTCCACTAAATTAATTTTCGATTCCAATTCAAATCCTGATATGTCATTGCTGTTTTCCTTTGAAATTGTCTTGTATGATTTAAGATTCTTTTCCTCCAATTCCAGTTGCAATTGGATGGATGAACCTGTTTCCAATCTTTTTTCGTGGGAAGATTTTGAAAGTAATGTTCTTTCCAGACTACGGTTCAAATCTTCTGTATTCATGGAGAATAACATTTGGTTTTTCTCTACTGAAACAGGCTTTCCGAAAGGAATCAAAGCGGCATATTCCAACTTTGATTGAGTTTCGGAACATAGTTCAAAACTGAGTTCAGCTAAAACTCTCACATTTCCACTGACTGAGTCTCGTATATTTCCCTTCTTCACTGAAGAAACGATGGCATCACGAATAAACTGATCTTTGACAAATTGAAAAAAGAAAAACGATAAAGCCACCAGCAACAGACTGAAGAATACTTTGAGAGAAAAATTAAATCTTTTGGGATTACTCATAATTATGCTGAATTGCCTTTAGGTAAAGATCATGAGTTTTAAGATACTGGCATACGGATTCCAATTGATTTATTTTTGCCTTATCAAATGCAATTTTCGACTCCAAATGCCTGTTTGCACTTATGCGATTCGCATTAAATTCGATCCTACTCGTTTTAAAGCGACTCTTGGCAACTTCAAGTAATTCTGTGCTCATTTCGATACGATTTGCGAGCGAGAAAAGATTTTGCCTGATATTTTCGATATACATTCGAAAACTTTTCAATTCACGATCAAGAGCATACTCCAATCTGCGTTTTCGGGCTAGAGATGCACTTTTTTGACCTTTGCTTTTAGATGAGTCCCAAATAGCCCAGTTTGCCTCCAAGCCAATAATTATATTGTTTCTCAGAAGATTTGCCTCACTGTTGGCAAGGGCTACTTGGTCTTGGTAAAAACCACCGACGAGATTCAATTTTGGTTTTAATTGGCTATTGGCTATTGTAAGCTCGTTTTTTTCAATTTCGATTTCTCTTTCCAACCGGTCGATGGTTTTGGAAGAAATCCCTGCAATCATTGAAGGCATCTCTTTTTTGAATGCCTTCGTATATATGAACTTATTAAATAATGCATCTTGATCTTCGAATGATAAATTTCCTTCCCAACCAGTAATGGATTTAAATTGGTTTATTGAATTGGATAGTGACTGATTCAAATCAGCAAGAAGTATTTCATTTTCCAAAAGGGATGCATTCGACTCGCTAACATCAAGATCAGAACTTAATCCGAGTTGCCTTTGCCGGACTTGGCGGCTTAGGGATTCACGATCAAGCACCAATGATTCCTCTTTTACCTCTTTCTTTTTTTGAAGCAAAAAAAGATCCAAATACGAGTGTCTTGCCTGACTACTCAAATCAAAGACACTTTCCTTGTAACTCAATTTAGCAATCTCGGTTCTCTCATTTGCAATCTGACTTTCTGCTTGAAGGGCTCCCCAGTGAAATAATGGTTTTCTCGCATAGATTGAACCGAAGGATCTATATTTATGATAAAAGGACTGATCGGGTCGGTCTTCGTGAATGGATTGGGCAGTTAGGTTTATGGAAAGCTTCAAACCTTTGGCTGAATTGGCGACTGTTTGGTTACCAATCTGTTCACGAATCAATTGATTTTGCTCCAACAGGAGAGGAGATTTTTCCTCTAAATTTTCTAAAACAATTATGAGTTCAGGAAAAAAATCCTCTATATTGGCACTCTCACTATGTGAAGAATAAAGTGGAAAACAAAGGATGCCAAAAAGTTTTGTTACACAAAAAATGTATTTCACGATATTGAAAATTAGTAAAACTCATTAAAGACTAATTCTCAATACGAAAGAAGAAAGTACTTAATCTCCAAACAACGCTTCTGGGTAAATATCCTTTAATTGTTTGAAAACCCACTGATCTTGTTTTTCGGAATATTCCGCACGAACAGACGCAACATCATCTTCAAAAATTTCAATTGGGTCGGCTTCGTTACCCCAAGCTTGCCTGACATAGGTGACTACATTGGCAATTTGTCTATCAGATATGGCAATTGAATTCATGGCAATCCCAGTAGTGCCATAGGTATCTCCATTCACCTTTATTTCACCCTTTAAACCTTTAAGGATAATGTTGGTAATCAAGGCGGGGTCAGTTGTTACCCAATTGGAACCGGCGAGTGGTGGATATACCCCAGGTTCTCCAACACCGTTTGGCTTGTGACATGAAGAACAATTTGCCAAAAAAACCTTTTTTCCTGCACTTAATTTTTTTGCCCATCGATTGGCTTCTTTTTGCTCCGGAGTTTCTGTGTCAGCTTCTTTTGGAGGATGTAGTTGGAAGTCATTGGTAGTAAGGGCTAACTGAATGGAGCAAAGAAATATTAGACACCCAAATACGAATACAAAGATAAGGGGGGCTTGTAAAAAACCTTTGGTCGGTTCATGTTTAATTTGATGCAGACGGACATGTTCTTCAACAAGAGCATCATCTTTCATGCCGGATGCTCGAATTTCTTCATTGCTCTGTTTTTCCAAGCTCATGATAATAATTTAATCGGAAGCGGGGTTCTTTTCCAATTCTGCAGTTGTCCACATTTGAGTGATTGGACGCTCTTTGTACTCATCTCGAACTGCTGCCACTTCCTCAGCAGAAACTGAAGATGCTGAATTACCCCATTCATTACGGATGTATGTCAGCACATCTGAAATTTGATTGTCATCCAAGGGGGCAGCTAAAGTCTGACCAAAGCCATTCATCGCACCAATGTATTTTTCACCATTGACTTCAATTTCTCCCATGAGACCGTGAATGGAAATTTTGATCAGTCGTTCCTTATCCCCAAGTACCCAATCCGATCCAGCGAGTGGAGGGATACCCGCTGTCTTATTACCTAGTCCGGTTGGCATGTGACAAGTTACGCACATGCCACCACCAGGTGCTAATTTCTGGTAAATATCTTTTCCGGAATCCATTTGTGAAGCTAACCAAGTCGGAAAAGCAGTGTCACTATCCTCAGTGGCGGATTCGTTGGTATCTGTAGCTTCCGCAACTAGATCTGCATCATCAATACTTTCACTAAAGGCGATTTCAGGAAGTTCATAATCTTGCTTAAGGGATTCCAAGTAGGCTACGATTCGGTTAGCGCGCAATGACGGTTTGATGAAGATTTGTTGCCCGTCAAGAGTGGTCTCTATTGTATTTTCTTCTGATTCGTCAAAAGTCTCGTATAAAAATGGACTCGGTTGACATATAGAGCCTTCGACTATCGATTGAGGCATAAAGAGATGCTGGTGTAGCCATTCGTTGGAGTATTCCCTCAGTCCGACATTGGTCAGATCAGGACCCACCCGATTGTGTCCCAAAAGCACCTCATCCTGAAGAATGTAATCACGTGGTACAGAGGGTCTTTTACCCCATCCTCGTTCCACGTCAAAACCCGCCTCTTCAGATCGAACTTGCTGGGTATGGCAAGTAGCGCAACCAAGCGAGAGATATTCCTTGGCACCTAGCTGTGCAAGTCCTGACATGGCTTTTGGAAACAAATCCGCATCTGGGGCGATGGATCCATCTTCTTCAAGAGATTCAGCAGTTGGCTCAAGATCACCGTATTGATTTTTTGCACCAACTACAAAGGCCAACCATGCAAAAGCGAGGGTCAGGAATATGTAGAATGAAAACTTGAATATGTTATTCATCAAGCGGTTTTTTGTTTGGCACCACTATCGCAGCATGCAAATGGATTGGGAACAAGGACTTTCCATAGGTTGAGAACAAAAACAAGTTGTGAAAAACCGAGGATTATAAATGCATATTCCGTAATAAGAAAATATGGTTTTACCGACTCTATGACAGTAACCCATTCAAGCGATGGCTGCTGTGCAAGAACGCCATGAGTTAAACCACCGATGAGATAGGCCAATAAGATTGCAAAAACTCCAAATGCAGATGTCCAAAAGTGAAAGTTTTTGGCTGCTGTACCAATTTCCCGTCCCGTGATTTGAGGGAGAATATGATAGACGATGCCAAAAATTATCATACTGAAGAAACCGTAAACTCGTTGGTTGAAGTGGAATTCATTAATAATCGAAAACTGAGTGAGTTTGGCAACTGCAGGTAAGGAAAATATGACGCCAATGTAACTGGATATGGTATATGACAGAGTACCAAAAATAACAAAGCGAAGAGGAAGATAATTCCACACGCGAGAAATATCCTGAAAAGCAGTTGAATGGAAATTTGTTGATGCAACTGCTATGGGAAAAACCATGGCTATGCTCATAACCGTGCCAATTGCAGGCACCCACATTGGAACTGGCCCACCCTCCAGATGATGAACTACAGACCAAGGAGCCAGAGCTGCGATACACCAAAACCCGAAGATTGCGAGATAGTATTTGTCTATCGGTCTGTTTAATACGGAGGGAATGATATAGTATGCACAACCAAGTGCAACGGGTGTCAGCCAAAGCCAAATGATGTTCTGTCCAAACCAAATTGAAAGAATGGATGAAAGTGTGCCACGACCTGGGTTAATTTCCAACCCACTCCAAGCGAAGATGAAAAGACAAGGAAACCAAATTAATGCCGCTACGATAAACCACTGAGGCGCAATGGTGGTGGATTGCTTTCGACTCCTAAATACTACTAAGATAAGGAACGAAATAACAAGATAAGAAACAAAAAGTGCTGGCCAAACCTCTTTCGGCATTTCAAGCAGTTCGTGGCCCAACATGTAGCCGTCTAATATCCCAAATAAACCAAATGTAATTGCTAGGTTCCACACGGTTCCAGCAAAAATTAAAAAAGTGGATCCTCGTATGAGGGATTGAGAAAGTCTGGCGATAATCCAAAGGCTTACCGCAAAGATTGAATTTCCACCCCAACCGTAAACGAATGCATTGGCTTGGATGATTTTTATTTTTCCATAGGTAAAGATTTCCCAAGAAGCCAAAAAGAGAGGATCAGTAAGTTTTGCAGCAGCAATGTATGCAAGCAAGGCAGCAGCTAAAAGCCATAAGCCTGCAGAAGCGATGAAAAAGGAAAACGCAAGTTTGGCGGATTGATCAATATGTTGTTCCGAAGTTTTCTTCACTTTTGTTGGTAATGGTTAATTACGCTATTCATGACTTTTTCAATCGAGGAATTTGTTTCAGCATGAAAAGTATTAATTTTGGCATTGTAAGTTGCATTCAAACTTTTGTGTTCAGCTACGGTTTCTATTCTTTTCTGATCAGTTTTGTAATCCACTTCCAAAGGAGCATCCGGTTCCATTATGAATTTGAAAATGAAAAAACCAGCAAAAAGAATTAAGACGATTATGAACGAGAGGAAAACATCGCAGCCATCTGCTTTTTTTAAATCAGAATCACTCATGATGATGCAGGGAATCCAAGATTCGCGGGTCGCGGATAGGAATGATTTCCGCGGTTTTGGATGTAAAACTCTTCATTACGCTCCAAGCACAAAGGCAACCCATCCCAAGAAGGCTGAACAATCCCCATAATAGATAGGTTCCAAAAACAGGTCGGGCTTCGAATCCAACAGTGGCACCCTGTTTTATTTCTCGACCGGGAATAATGTTCCAGTACAAATCGAGAAGGTGAAAAGCCAGAATCCAAGATACAATGAAGATCAACCTCGGTCCGTTAATTTTGTTGTGGTAAAAGAGAAGGTAAAGAAATGGAAAGAAAAAGTAACCAAAGATTAGACCCATGCTTACCCAAAACCATCCTGAGCGTTCGCCAGTATTAGGATTGATTTCGCGAATTACATACCAAAAGGTCTCTTCAGGAATGTTTGCACTGTAAATAAGGAAGTATTGAGAGAAACTGATGTATGCCCAGAAAACCGTAAAGGCAAGAGAAAGACAGGCCAAATCATATTGATGAGCCTGTTTGTAAATACCGTTCAAAGGACGGTTTTTCACAGATAGGTAAAAACAGGCAATGATTGTAACTGCTAATGCAGATCTCATTCCGGAAGCAAAATACCACACTCCGTACATTGTGGAAAACCATTGATATTCGAGACTCATGAATAAATCAAAGGCACCAAAGGTTAGAGCCAGTGCTGCAGCTGGAATTCCTGCGGCTGAAATTTTCATTCCCATATGGGACCATTTCGGGTCTCCATCGAAATCCTGGGTGAAAGAAACTTTACGCAACCAATAGCTCAAACCACAAAAAATGCCAAAATAGGAAATAAGTCGTATTGTAAAGAATCCTAAATTCAAATATCCGGCTTTCTTTTGATGCAAAACATCTTCGGAAACCGTTGTTATGCTCATGGCTTCAATGGTATTTGCTTCTGGATTGATCCAAGTCCAGAGAATCCCTGATTTGTCTCCTCCCAACCAGCCAACTAGAAGAAGAGGAAGCAGGCAAAGCCCAAGCCATGGGAAGACTGCAAGACCATGTTCCAGTTGGCGCCTAACGATGGGATTCCATCTGGAGTTAAATACGCGAAAGATCATTACAAGCATAAGCATGCCAATGGCAATGCTCAGCCAAAAGGAAGAACCCCATAACCAACCGAGGAATGGACTTTTATCGTTAGAGGATAATCCGTAGAGCAAACCTATCAGTCCGACACCTAGTCCAACAACAGCACCACCTAGCAATTTGGTCTGAATGTCGAAACCAGATTCCTCCTCAACTTTTGCTTGGGCACTCATTGTTTTTGATTCGATGCTGATAATGTCGCTTCACTGACATAAGATTGGAGAGCTCTAACGTACAAGACGATTGCCCATCGTTCTTTTGGAGAAAGCTTGTCTTTGAGACCAAGCATAACTCCAGATTGAGATCCCATGCTAATTGCATGAAAGATTTGACCGTCTGTCCACTTTACGTCTGCTTCCAGGTAAGTACTGGATGATGAATCCGAAAGATTTCTGGGGGAAACAGCTATAAATTTTGACATGACACCCTTCCCATTTCCGTAGTCTCCGTGACAGATTGAGCAATGAATTTCATATTTTTCCTTACCCAAGCGCATCAGTGACATGTCAATTGGCAGATCATCAGGAATTTTGTCTACCCACTGATCCTCTCCTACCTTTCCGGTCAGAAATGCGTTATCGTGAAAGGTTGGCTCGGATGAAAAAACATTGTTAAGGTCTAAGGCAGTTCCACGAATAGCGGTGCCTGCAACTGGTAGTCGGTCTGCCTTGTTGTCACCATAGAAATTGTTTTGCGTTTGAGCTTTGAACTTTGCCTGACGATCCATGTCGGGGAAAACTTCAAGTGGGGTGTTCTCGGTAAAATCACCCCGAAAACCCATTATTGAAACAACCGTGACAACAAGAATGACAAATATGGGAATGAAATATCTCATGGAATCAATCGATTGTTTCCCTAATCACTGTAACTGATTTTCCGCCCAAATCCTTAAGGAAGGATTCCGTCTCTTCATCGTCAAATTGAGGATCTTCAACCTCTATTACAATCATGAATTTGTCATCCCCAGTTCTGCCGAAACCTTTATGTTCGAAAACGGGATGATTGTGCCTAGGTAAACGGTTAAGGAAAAACATCCCAAACAATGTTCCGAATGCAGCAAAAAGAATGGTTAGTTCGTAAAAAACTGGAAAGGGAAAGATAGGGCTAAAATAAGGTTTTCCGCCAACGATTAGAGGATAATCAAAAGAATTCATGAACCATACGATTAGCATCCCTGTGAAAAAACCAGTAACTCCACCAGCTAAAGTGAAGCAAGGAACCTTGGATCTGGGATAGCCCATTTGAGCATCCAGTCCATGAATGGGGATTGGAGTATAACATTCCCAGTTTTTGTAGCCTTTTTCGCGGACTTTTCCAGCAGCCTCAAATATATCCTTGGCTGAATTGAAGGTGGCTGAAATGCCATACTTTATGTCCATAACCTTACTCATCTGACTAATGCTTCCCTCCATGGGGGTCAGCTTGTGGCATGACAGATTTAACTTCTGCCATGGGCATTAGTGGCAAGAACCGAAGGAAAAGTAGGAATAATACGGAGAAAAATCCAAAAGTTCCAAAGAAAGTGAAAATATCCACTACTGTCGGAGAATAATAACCCCAACTGGAAGGGAGAAAGTCACGAGATAATGTAGTGTTTGCAATGACAAATCTTTCAAACCACATTCCAATGTTAACAAAAATGGAAATGATCCAAACGAGTGGTGTGTTTTCGCGAATTTTCTTAAACCAAAACAGTTGTGGACATATGACATTACATGAAACCATGATCCAATATGACCACCAGTAATTACCGAAAGCCCGATTGATAAATGCAAAACCCTCGTAAGGATTTGCTCCATACCAAGCGATGAAGAATTCCATTGAATAGGCGTATCCAACCATACTTCCTGTTGCCAAAGTGATCTTACAGATATTGTCGATGTGCTTTTGAGTTATGAGATCGTGAAGACCATAAATCGCACGAACTGGGAGCAGGAGAGTCAATACCATTCCGAAACCGGAGAAAATTGCTCCTGCAACAAAATATGGAGGGAAGATTGTGGTGTGCCAACCGGGCAAATTGGCTACTGCGAAATCAAACGAAACAATCGTATGTACCGACAAAACCAGAGGAGTGGAAAGGCCTGCAAGAAGCAAGTACGCCATTTCAAAATTTCTCCAATGATTGTTTGCATTTCTCCATCCCATCGAAAGGATACCGTAAAAATATTTCCTCCAAGTTTCTTTGGCACGGTCTCTTATAACGGCCAAATCAGGAATCATACCCATGTACCAAAAGAGAATGGAAACGGTTGCGTATGTGGAAACTGCAAAAACATCCCATTCCAAGGGACTTCTGAATTGTGGCCATATTGCGTTTGAATTGGGTAGAGGGAACAACCACCACGCGAACCATACGCGTCCCACATGGAATAGGGGGAAAATTCCGGCACATAGAACTGCAAAAACAGTCATCGCTTCAGAAGCTCGGTTTATGGATGTTCTCCATTTTTGCTTTAGCAAGCATAAAATTGCGGAAATTAAAGTACCGGCATGACCAATACCGATCCAAAACACGAAATTTACAATCGCCCAACCCCAATTGACGGGGTTATTATTCCCCCACACGCCAACACCAGTGGAGACTAGATAAATCAAACCCATCCCCGTAAAACTGGCAATACACAGGGCTGTAATGAAGCACCACCACCACCAAGTGGGTGTTTTGGATTCGACGATCCCGCAGATCTTTTCAGTAACCCAATGAAAGGATCTGCGATTTTCGACTAGCGGTGCGTCTTTCCATGGTGCAGGCTTAACCTTGGCAAGTATAGCTGGCTTTTCAACTTTTTCACTAACAGTTGCCATGATTAGTAGGCTATTTTACCTTTTTTTGATTTTCCTTGATCCGCTGGGTAAGCCTTATCACTATACTCTCGATATGAGTGGGGCTTTTTAGTGTAATCCGGCATTTTGGGGTTTGGATTTCTAACCTTGGCCAAAAAAGTTGTTCGAGGACGGGTGTTGAGGTAGCCAAGTACTGAATAATCCCGGGGATTGTTTTTCAGTTTGCTTACTTCACTTTCAGGGTCAGACAAATCACCAAACACAATCGAATCAGAGGGGCATGCTTGTTGACAAGCGGTTCTAATCATTCCATCAGGAACTTTCAAATCATTTGGATCTAAATTCATATCTGCTCCATCATTACCAGAAGCGAGTTTGGCGGCTTTTTGGGCATTAACCTTGACCCGTATTTTGGATTCTTGAATTCTTTGAACGCAGTAGGTACATTTTTCCATTACACCTCTCATTCTCACGGTAACATCAGGATTCTTACCCATATCCGTAAGAGAATCATTCTCTTCACCCAAGGGTCCTTCATACAGTTGCTCGGTTTTCCTCTTGTTCCAATCGAAGAAATTGAAGCGACGAACTTTGTAAGGGCAATTGTTTGCGCAGTAACGGGTACCGACGCAACGGTTGTATGCCATGGCATTCAAACCTTCTTCGTCATGAACAGTTGCATTGACCGGACAAACAGATTCACACGGAGCCGTTTCACAATGCATGCAAGAAATACCTTGAAATGAGACTTGTACATCCGATGGCAACTCAGCACCCTCTCTTTCCGGAGAACTGAAATATCTATCTAGGCGAATCCAATGCATTTCT
Source organism: Opitutia bacterium (assembly GCA_002692535.1). Lineage (GTDB taxonomy): Bacteria > Verrucomicrobiota > Verrucomicrobiia > Opitutales > Seribacteraceae > Seribacter. The sequence continues at coordinate 3,410 of NZKO01000104.1, read as the reverse complement.
CTGCCGCGGAGTACCTGATCCTTACCCACAACTGGTATGTTGTTTTCACTTTGGCAGGCAACAACGCAGGCACTGCAACCTGTACACTGATTTAGATCAATGCTCATCCCCCACTGATGACGCCCAAAAGTATCTGAATGTTCGTATGTGTGATCTGGATGTTCGTAAGCTGAATTTCCTCTCGGCGTAGATGTAGATTTTACTGCTATTGAAGCATTTTGGTCTTTACCCCACATTGGAGGAGAATGAGACTCGGAGCCCATCTTCTGTGCAAAATCCTCATGTTCGGAATAATACTTTGCATTGGTTTCCCTGACAATAGCCCTACCCTCCATCGACCAGTGCTCCTGCACATTTGCGAGTGTATAAAATTCTGTGGTAGGTTGAATCTGCGCACCCGTTATGACCCTATTAGCATCAGTGTGCATTAGCGAGCATGTGTTGAATCCGGTACCAGATCCTACTCTGCCAACCCGGGAGCGACCCTGACCGATCGTCGAGATTACGGTAAAATCAGCCAATCCGGGTTGGACATATAAAGGAACAGTTATCTCATGATGATCTCCGACTGTAAGTTTTACCATGGGTGCCTTCTGCTTGCCGTCTAGAAAAACTGCTGCATCAGGTGCAATCTCGCCATTCTTGTTGAGCATTGTAGCCTTGGGTAAGAGCCCAAGATCTGGATACTGCTTTTCCAGTTGCTTGGCTAAAACGGGACTTATCAAAAGAGCATTATCCCAAGTCAATTTGGTAATTGGATGAGGACATTCCATCATCCATCCGTTGTTTGAAAACTGTCCGTCCCAAGTGTGAAAATCCGGTACAAGCAAAACTTCAAGGGAGGAACCCGAAAGATTAAAATCATCTTTCTCTATTTTCAAAATTGCCTGATCGGCACTAGGTAAATCTGCAAGAATCTTTGGGTTTGCATTTGCAACCCCAAGTTTAAGAAAACCATCAAAATTGCCTTTTAGTTCAGAATGACTGTCGAAGAACTCCCTGAAAAGGTCGTGAGATTTTTTTTCTTCCCCAAGAAGACATGAAAGCATTTCCAAATCCGACATGGTGTCGAAAAGAGGAGCAAGAAGCGGTTGAACTGGGCAGTAAGTATCTTCAGTCCAATTCGTTCCAATGTCCCAACATTCCAAATAGTGCGACTGACCAATATGATAATCACAGAGTTGTGAAGTTTCATCAATTGAGTGCCCCAGACGGAAAGAAGTTTTGACTTCATTAAATAAATTATCCCATCCGATTGAAGGGCAGTGATATACGGGATTACCTCCAACAATAATTAAAGTCTCAACTTCTTTCTTTGTGATGGAATCTTGAAGTGAATTAATGTTTCCAAGGGAACTTTTGGTTTTAATGTATTTCAGAGATGAAGATTCGTTTCCTAAGACTTGATTGATTTTATAGGTAAGCAAGTGAACCGATCCGGGTAAATGGCAACCAGAAACAACAAGAGACTCTTTGGGTTTAGAAAGCAAATCCGCAACACATTCACCTGCCCAATCAGAATGGGATTCAACCGATTTGGACAAAACTGATAAATGCTCGATGAGTTTGGCGTTTTTGTTACCAGTTGATACGAGAAGCTTATGTAAAACGAGTGCTGCGAAGGCTTCAATTTCAATTGAAGAGAGTCTTAATCTGTGATCGGCGACGCCTCCTGTGATCGAAAGATCTGATTCAACAGAATAGAGCCGATTCATTTTCTTTGCATCTTTGGCAGACAGGACTTTCCTGCCTGGCATAAATTGTTTGGTGTTAACAGAGGAGTTAGGCTCTCTGTGTCCAAGAAAGTCGGAATCTAAAGCGAGGATTCGTTTAGCCTTAGAGAAATCAGGACAAGCACGGAGTGAATTCTCGCTTCCAAGCGCCCTGCCCATTGCTTTTTCAGGGCTTTTAAAGTCTACAGGGTCATAAGTGTAGATTTTAACACCTTTGGAACTCAATTGTTCGAATTGGAAATTTCGTATACTGGAAAAACTGGAGTCAGCCAGGATGGCAACATTTCCAAGCTTATCAAAGTCCGTAATCTTCTCTTTTATTTGTGTCGATTGGACTTTTTTCCAACGAGTAGAAGATTCATTATCATTGCTGGAGGATTCTTTACCGAAGCAACCCCTTGCACGATCCGGATCGTATAGATCAAGAACACTGGCTTGGCTGTATATGTCGGTGCTTCCACCGCCTTTGATAAAACTCGGATTTCCTTCAATTTTGGTGGGACGACCTTCGTGAGACTCTACAATGAGGGGGATGAATCCACCAGATGTCGGACGGGCGCTTGAATAAAAGGCGGGAATTCCAGGAATGAGTTCCTCCGGGCTCTTGCCATGGGGTAAAATGGCATGCTCGGGTCGACGACAACCAGTCATGCCCAAACCTGCAAGACCAAAGGAAGCAGCCATAACTTTGAGAAACCCTCTTCTTTGCACTCCGTCAATGAGACTTGCACCTTCAGGGAACTCTCTTTCAACCCACTTGCGGAAACCGGGAGTATCCGCCAAATCATCCAAGCTTTTCCAGTACTGCTTGCCTTCGGTTATATCCATGTCGGAATTTTCGCGAATCATCGATGGCACCCCGTACAACTTAAAGGAGGATTAACTCCCCAATTCTCCTTAATTTTCAAACCTGCATGCAATTGAGCTAGGTCATGGGATTCACCCTTTTTATGAGGAGGATGCCAAGCTAGGTTGGTCACCTCACCCATTGGCCTCAAGGACTTTTCTGGTTGTCGATGACAATCCAGACAGAAAGCCATGCTCAAGGGTTCAGAGTGGTGAACCACTTTCATCTGGTCAATCCTTCCATGGCATTCCACGCAGCTTATCCCGCGGTTAACATGAATGGCATGGTTGAAATAAACATAGTCGGGTGTTTTGTGAATTCTCACCCACGGAACAGATGGTCCCGCAGTAAGGAGACCGTCACCATTTAGGTCCTCGCCTTCAGAAAGTTCACCATCCTTGTTTGCATCTTCACCGTAATAGGAGTTACGAATTGGTTCCAATAATGGTGAGTCTGCCTTAACGTTTTTGTGGCAGGACATGCAAACATTGGCACCGGGTATATTGGCGTGTGAAGATTTGTCGGCTCCGTGATGGCAATACCTGCAATCCAAACCAAGTTGCCCTACATGAAACTCATGATTGTAGTCAACAGGTTGTTTGGGTTGATATCCAACTCTGGTGTATTTTGGGGTGGCGTAGTAGGTTATTCCAGCGACAATTGCACCACCAATCATACCAAGAGAAATGACTAGTTTTATTGGTAAGGTGTTAGTCCAACGTGGAAAGATGTTGCGCATGCTTTTGACTAGTTAATAAGACTATTATAGGCAAATTGAGGAGATTCGTTTAACATCAGTGGTATACTTATAAAACTAGCTGTATTTTCCT
>NZKO01000103.1 GCA_002692535.1 Opitutia bacterium | reverse complement strand
TAATTGGAAAGCGGGCAAGTTATGTGGAGGAAAAAGACGCACTCGATTACCTGGCTGGGTACGCTCTGCACAACGATTACAGTGAGCGGGCTTTTCAGCTCGAACGAAGCGGCCAGTGGGTGAAAGGAAAGAGTTGCGATACATTCGCTCCTTTTGGACCTTTCCTGGCGACACCCGATGAGATTGATGATGTGAACAATCTTAAGATGTGGCTCAAGGTTAATGGTGAAACCATGCAATCAAGCAACAGCTCCAATTTGCATTACAAAATACCTTTTCTACTTAGCTATGTTTCGCAGTTTATGACATTACTCCCCGGAGATATCATTTCCACAGGTACTCCCCCGGGCGTAGGGCTGGGTATGGATCCGCCCGTGTATTTAAAGGCGGGTGATCTTGTTGAACTTGGGATTGATCAGTTGGGCAGTTCTTCCCAGAAAGTTGTAGCACCTGAGTGAATCTAGGAGTTCAGGATAAAGTTGCCGTTGTTACCGGCGGAGCCAAAGGAATTGGTGCAGCGATTGTAAAATCATTCTTTGAAGAAGGTGCGATTGTTGCGATTCTCGACCGTAATCCAGACATCGCAAAATCATTCATTGAGGAGCTCGGTGCAAACCAGGACCAAGTATTTTGCATCCCCACCGAATTGACCGAAGAGTCCGCCTGTAAGAGATCTATTGATGAAACTAAAGAACGAGCAGGCAGAATTGACTATTTAATCCATAACGCNGGAACCNATGACGGNGTGGGTCTNGATTCCTCNCCTGNCGACTTTTTCAAAAGNCTNCATAAAAACCTTTCNCATGTCTTTGCCCTAACCCATTTTNCACTGGATGANTTGGTTCGNAATAAAGGTGCTATTATCAATATTGGATCAAAAGTAGCTGAAACGGGCCAAGGCGGAACCTCCGGCTATGCCGCTTCCAAGGGAGCAATGAATGCACTAACCCGGGAATGGGCATTGGACTTAGCCGAGCGTGGGGTACGAGTAAACGCAGTAATCCCTGCCGAGGTGATGACTCCGATGTATCAGCGTTGGCTTGANACCCTNGAAAANCCNNNAAAGACACTTGCTTCCATCGAAGAAAATATTCCCTTTGGNAAACGCATGACNACNGANCAGGAAATTGCAGANGCAGTNGTATTNNTGGCTTCCCCNCGCTCTTCCCACACNACNGGTCAGATTTTCTANCCAGATGGTGGATANGCTCACCTAGACCGNTCCTANGGNAAGATCCAACTCGATTAGAGCACGACCTNANATGTTTGATNTCGGAATNATNGGCGGAGGAATNGTCGGACTGGCAACAGCCTACCAGTTAAGTNAGAAGTNCCCGAAACTCTCGGTTGCGGTTATTGAAAAAGAATCGTCTCTGGCCAAGCACCAGACCGGTCACAACTCTGGCGTTCTCCACTCAGGAATTTACTACAAACCNGGNTCNTTAAANGCCATAAATTGCCGCCAGGGAAAAAAGGCTATGGAGAAATTCTGTAAAGAGCAGGACATCGATTTTGAACTTTGCGGAAAAATAATNGTTGCCCTGANTGATGAAGAAGTTCCNCGTATGCANAACATTTTTCAGCGAGGNCNNGAAAATGGGGTAAATTGTAAAATCATTTCACGGGAAGAAATGCTTGAGATCGAACCTCATGTTGCCGGAGTTCAGGCTATTCATGTACCCGAGTGCGGAATCGTAAATTATANGCAGGTGTGCTTACGATTGGGTGAAATAATTGAAGAGAAAGAAGAAAACAGGCTGTTCCTAGGTCACCAAGTTACCAAAATTAAGAATCTTAATGANAGTCTTGTAATTGAAACAAATAAGGAAGTNATTGAATGCAAGCAGTTGATCAATTGTGGCGGCCTTCACTCGGATAAAGTCACCAAACTAGGTGGGCAAAAACCACCGGCCAAAATCATTCCATTCAAAGGTGAATATTTTGAGCTAAAGGAAAACGCCAAACATCTGTGTAAAAACTTAATTTATCCGGTACCTGACCCNNCCTTTCCATTNCTAGGNGTNCANTTTACNCGCATGATCGATGGANCNGTCGAATGNGGACCAAATGCNGTNCTCGCCTTTGGTCGCGAAGCCTATGGTAAATTTGATCTCAACCTTAAGGATCTACTCGAATCCATNACTTACCCCGGCTTTCAAAAAATGGCGATAAAGCACTGGAAAATNGGATTGGGAGAAATGTGGAGATCCTACAACAAGGGAGCATTCGTAAAAGCACTCAAACGACTCATCCCCGAAATTGAAGCAAGCCACCTTATTTCAGCACCCGCGGGGATCCGGGCTCAGGCAGTCTCACCGGAAGGCGGATTGGTGGATGATTTNCTTATTCAGGAAAATAAGCGGATCATTAATGTATGCAATGCCCCCTCTCCTGCGGCAACTGCATCACTCAATATTGGGTCGACAATAGTGAAGAAATTAGCGGCCCGATTTTAGATCTTTGATGCTTTGTCATAAAGCAAGTTATCTTTTTGATCATGATGAAACTAGCATTCTGAAATCATTACCTATGGAAAGCGAAATATTATGAAGTTAATTACGTTCACATTATTCCTATTATCATGTTTTTTATTTGGGAAAGACCGGATCGAAAAACCCAATATTCTTTTTGCAATTGCTGATGATTGGAGCTTTGGCCATGCAAGTGCATACGGATGCACATGGATAAAAACTCCGGCATTCGATCGACTTGCCCGAGAAGGAATTCTGTTCAACCGAGCGTACACACCCAACGCAAAATGTGCACCATCCCGGGCCATTATACTGACTGGAAGAAATTCCTGGCAATTAGAGGAGGCGGCCAACCATCAGAATATCTTCCCCGTTAAGTTTAAGGGATGGGTGGAGGTATTAACGGAAAATGGATACTCGACTGGCTTTACTGGCAAAGGATGGGGTCCAGGAATTGCAAAAAATTCCCGGGGGATTAACCGTTTACTAACTGGAACAGTCTATAATCGCGAAAAACTAACTCCTCCGGGTAAAGGAATATCCAATAATGACTACACCGCCAATTTCATTTCTTTNCTNAAGCAAAGTCCCAGAGGAAAACCCTGGGCGTTTTGGTTTGGAACAACCGAACCGCACAGAGGATATGAAAATGGAATTGGACAAAGAATGGGTAAAAAGCTTTCGGATATTGAAAGAGTGCCTAAATTTTGGCCGGATAACGAAATTGTCAGAAGCGATATGCTCGACTATGCAATTGAAGTGGAGCATTACGACAATCACCTTGGCCAAATTTTGGAGACCTTGGATAGAGNGGGTATGTCTGAGAATACACTGGTGATTGCAACTTCAGATCATGGTATGCCTTTCCCTCGATGCAAAGGACAGGCTTATGACTACTCCAACCACATACCCTTGGCAATTCGTTGGCCAAGAGGCATCGAAGGGAGTCGCAGAGTCGTCGAAGATTATGTCAGCTTCGCGGACCTCGCACCTACNCTTCTTGAAGCTGCCCGAATACCTGAAGAAAGATCTGGTATGCAACCCATTACTGGATCAAGCCTGATTGATATTTTCTCATCCCCTAAATCTGGTCAAATCAATACCAAAAGGGACTTTGTCCTGATTGGTAAGGAAAGACATGATGTGGGTCGTCCAAATAACCGTGGCTATCCCATTCGCGGGATCGTAAAAAAAGATTTTCTCTATATTCGAAATTTCGAAACCGATAGATGGCCTGGCGGAAATCCAGAAACAGGCTATTTAAATTGTGATGGCAGTCCGATTAAGAGTCTACTCATTGATCAAAGACGAAAGGGAGAGACAAAATACTGGCGAATGAGCTTTGGTAAAAGAAAACAAACAGAACTCTATGATCTAACGATGGATTCTGACTGTGTAGTGAACTTAGCTGGTAACCTTAAATACCAAAATGTGGAGAAAACCCTNAGAGTTAAACTTCAAGAGGAACTGAAGAAACAAAAAGATCCAAGAATGTTTGACCGGGGGTTTCTTTTTGACAAATACCCATTCGTTGGAGACTGGAATAATTTTTACGAAAGATACATGAGTGGTAAGAAAACTCCACGCACCGGTTGGGTGAAAGGAAGTGATTATGAAAAGAAGCCTATAGATTAATTTTTTTTGGATATACCATCGTTTTTCGATTGCCCCATTCCTTAATAATAATCATTTCTCACTANTTTTATGAATTATACCCAGCCCATCCTTCTTGGTCTTTTACCAGTGCTTTCCTTACTCGGACAANCCAATGATTNCAANGCTGATCGAGCAACGCTCGACGAAATAGCAGTTACNGGNNCTAGTATTCCCGATCTTGATCTCTCCAGATCTTCGATATTAACCCAAGATCAGGTTGAGGATAGGCAAATTAACAACTTGGTCAATCTTTCGGGCTTATCTCCAAACCTTCATATAAATAACAATTCNATCCAATCNTANGGCGANATNATCACCATGAGAGGAATTGCAAATACTCAANTGTTTGGACCTGCCGGNGTTCAATTGTATGTAGATGGTATTCCCCAAGCCGATGTTTCATCTTATTCTTCAACATT
>NZKO01000102.1 GCA_002692535.1 Opitutia bacterium | reverse complement strand
GGGGATGCCTGAGCGACCCAATAACGGTGAAGGGCCAAGTCGCTTTCGGCGACTTCGGGCAAAGAGGCCACCTCACAAGCGTTTGTGAGCCGCTCAAGCAAAACCGAAATATTTTCAAAATCTTCTTCTGATGCGTTGGGGATAAATTTTTCCAAGCAGTACTTTTCAAGCTCTAATCGCATGGTTACCACGACATCGCGCTCCTCATCCGTTAAAAGCGAGCTTACTCTGACTCCTTTGTTTGGTTGATATTCGAGAACCCCTTCCTGAGTCAGTTGCATTAGCGCATCCCGGACAGGACCACGACTGATACCAAATCTGGCAGCCAGTTTCTGTTCACGAATTGGTTCATCACACTTGAATTTTCCGCTCATCAAATCGCGTCGGATGACATTGGTGATGCTATCTCGATACGACTTTCTACGGGGAAAAGGCTTCATTATATTATAGGTTCGTCTAAAATTATTTTACGGTCAATTAAATTGTTAACAATTTTACGAACGTAAATTTCTTTTATAAGTCAATTATGACTAGAGTTTTAAGAGACTCAATTTTGCGTGTTTGGCGTCCGGTAATTGGTAAAATTTAGTTTTTGATGGAGAGCTCTCATTCAAACTTTTAATTCTCCAACAATGACCGGTAAAGGATTGAATTCGGGTATGATCCTTGTGCCTTAGAGTTCGAGCTTGAGAAATCTCGCCATTAAAATCTATCCAATGTATTTGAATCGTTTGCCCTGAAAGGTTGTGAAAGAAAAATTCGCACCTTTTTCGGGAATATTCAGATTTAATGTCTTTACCATGATTCAGGGTAATGACCGGTTCTGCACCTTCGGGAGCAAGACTGACTTTGCCTTGTTCAAACTTTTTGTGCCAATCTAATAATCTTGCGGGCCAGACGAATGGTTTTTCTTTGGCTGGATCCAAACCTTCAAGGTGTGCTTCCTTTGAAATTCTTTTGGATATGTGAATGTATTTCCATGAATCCTCCCCAAATTTTTCGATGATCAAATTGGCAAGGCGGGGATCGTACTTTTGGACTTCTTCTCTCGTATCAATGGAACCATGTTCACGGTCATTCGCTCGGTTGCATTCATACCAGGACTGAACTCCTTCGGCAAAGTACTCTGCTGGATTTGAGGCGGCGTAGGTTCCTTCCCAAATTTTTTCTTCAATCGCCAATTTAAAGCATCTATCGAGTCTTGATTGAAAAGTGGGATCGAGGTCATTGATTGCCATGGCATGGAGGGCATGGGCAAATTCATGAATTAAAATATTTTCGCGTGCGTATGGATCACCTTCGATTGCCAAAAGGTTCTCCTCTCCACAACTCACAGATGGTCTTGCTCGAGTAGCGCCAAGCCCGCGAGCGCGCTTGTCCCAAAAAATGGCAGGTGACATATCCGAATGCTCGGGTATGTCAGTGGTAAATTCGTCCCTTGCCATAATCGAAAAACGAACCTTGTTTTCCGTAAGCTTTTGTAGGTATTCGGGATATTTAGCCGTCATTTTGTCGATAAGGTAAGCGGCTTCCTTGAGTGCAAAATCTGAAACTTTTGATGAACCAACGATGGAAAAACCTCCTATGACCACCCGTTTTTGATAAAACTCCGATAATTTGAGGCTACATTGTATCTTTGAGGGTATTTTAGCAACTTTGAAGCGGTCTTTGGAGGAGGCTTCCAGTGCCTGTACTGCGACACAGGCGGCCAAAATAATCTCAACAAAAACAAGTCTTAAGCCATGGATATCCATTGATGTTTAATTCNAGAAAAATGAATGCCCAGAATCCCCCCCACTTAGGATGTAGGCTAACAGATCCATGATCTCTTCCTTTTCCATCATATTAAGCAGCCCTGGAGGCATGGGTGAGACTGTGGATGGACCCATGCTTAGAACTTCTTTTCTTTGCACACTGGTTCTTTGATTTGGGTTGTAAAGGTCGGTGTTCAGGGTGACGCGGTCGCCATTGAGGTTTACAACCACTCCGGACAGGGTTTGTCCGTTCTTAAGGCTAACCATAGTGGGAACGAATTGTTCATTGATCTCCTTNCTGGGATACATGATTTGCTCGAGTAGATCATGAGGGGAATAACGTCCTCCCGAGCCGGTCAGGTCNGGTCCGTTCATTCCTCCCTTGTTCCCAAAACGNTGGCATGCNTAACATCCACCTGCAGCAAACATCCTGCGACCACTATCAAAACTCCTACCTTTGAGACCATTCGATGACAAATTGCTCAGTTCTTCCAATTCCCAATTGTTGACAAATGTTCTACCAGCCATGGCTTCTGCCATAACCTCTGCGGGTGACTTTAATTCGGCTTTTTGGTTAAGGAGAGTAGAAAGATCCTTTTGTTCTTTTGGACTGAGGCTTGCTACCGCATCATTCCGAATAAACTCTATAAATTTGGTAAAGCTGGCCCCACCGCGATAATTGGCAGCCTTTAGAAACCAGTTAAAGTATTGTGTTCTCAGTTTGTGTGTCCATCCATTTTTCAGGGTTCGAAGTGATCGGGCATATTCCATTTGCTCTTCCTGCGTAGGAGCCTTGTTCAGAAGGGATATTGCCTTTTGGGCTGTGTTTGGTGCCTCAAGGAAAGAAAGTGTTTCACAAAGCAGCCAATTCATTTCAAAGCTTTTTGCAGGAAAATGGGGATCAAGTTGAGAAATGATCTTTTTAACAATTTGAGCGGGTGGTTTGCCAAAGCGTACCATCGCGACTTGGTAAGTTCTAACGAGGGCATTTTGTTCACTTGAATTAAGTGCCTTCCAATCGATTTCAATAAGTGATTGGAAGATTTTATTTCCAATATCTAGGTTGACGGGTGCATCCGACTCCTTGCGGTGCAAAGGATCTATTCCTGCAGCCTTTGTAAGTGAGAGTAAAGCATAGGAGCGCTTACCTAGATCTTTTTCCCGAAGTGCCTTGCTTGCCCATCTTTCAACTGGTAAACGCTGAATGGCCATAAGTGCAGCCCATCTGATGAAGCGGTCCTCATGATCGATATGAGGCCATGCCAACTTCAGAGCATTTGTGTGATCACCGACATGCAGTTCTTCAAGTTGACGACGGAGTTTCGCAAATTCATTAACCTGCGGTTTCATGGAAACCGGCTCGGTGTCTTCTTTACCAACATAGCTTACGCGGTATAGACCGGACTGCACTTTTCTTCCACCAATGGCAAAATACATGGAGCCATCCCTAGGATGAATAATTGCATCCGTTACCGGTAGGGGGCTACCGGTAATAAATGTTTCCTTCATACCGGTGTATGTGCTTCCGTCCGGTTTCATGTGTACGGCNTAAATTTTCCCCCAGCTCCAATCCAAAATATACATGGCTTTTTGATATTTGGATGGGAACTTAGCCCCGTATCCGAAAGTAACTCCGGTTGGAGATCCAGGACCGATGTTGATAGCTGCGGGCAGATTGTCCGGGTAGAATTCAGGACGTTTCCCCGTACCATTTCTCCATCCGTACATCGAGCCGCTTGTGACATGACAAATGCGGGTNGGACGATACCATGGTGTGTTGAAATCGTATTCCATATCCGCATCGTAGGTAAAGAGTTCTCCATCCGCGTTGAAGCCTCCGTCAAAAATATTCCGATAGCCAGAAGATACAATTTCCCAGTCCTTTCCATCGGGAGACATTTTGTAAATGATACCGGCAGGGGCNAGACGATCGCGATTATGTCCTCGCCCGTCAGGCATTCGAGGAAGAAGGTGGTCCTCTCCCCAGTCCATGGGCACACGGGAACGGTTTGCTTCCAACGGAGTGGTATTATTTCCGGTAATTAGATAAATGGACTTTTTATCAGGACTAAGAATAAGTGCATGCACACCGTGATCTCCACGTGCTTCCATTGACCGTAGTTTTTCCACTTTGTCGAGTTGGTCATCTCCATTAGAGTCTGTAAGCCTGTAAACACCACTATCCATCTTTCTCTCGTAATCATTTACTGCAACATACAGGCTATTAAAGGCCCAGAGTAGTCCATTGGCAGCACGGATTTTGGCAGGGACTTTTTCGATGTCNCTTTCCTTGAGGGTCTTTCCTTTTGCGGGTGCCTTAAAACGGTAAAGACCACCAAACTGGTCGCTGGCAATAATGCGATTTTTGCCGTCGAGGCAAAGATTGACCCATGAACCCAGTCTCTCCTTTGGAACAGTGAAGAGTAATTCGACTTCAAATCCTTTTTTTACAGATATGCTGTCAATGGGAGTTGCCTTGGTCTCGAATTGAGCAAATGCCGAATTTATGGCTAGGGCCCAAAGTGAGATAAAGAAATAAATGCTTTTGGATGCTGAATTTTTCATGAGAATGAGTATGTCATATATCGTTTTAATCTAATCCTTGAAGGTAAAGACTGAAATAGGAAAATTGGGTAATCAAAAGTTGTAATCAAATGGTAATTAAAATTATTGATTGTTTGAACAGAATGGCAGGGTTATTAATGAATTAAATCTAATAGCGATTTTCATGTTTGCAAAGGTCATGGCACGGAAGATCATATTAGGTATGAAGTTTCTTCTCCTAAAATTGATTATCATACAACTTTCCCTATTCCCAATTAAAGAAGTATACTCATCAAAGGAATCAGTCGGATCACAGGATCGTTTTGAGAAATTTTCAAAATCAATGCAAGGAGTTCGTTTTACTGGATTTTTCACGGTAGATGGATCCGGTCGACCACCATCGGAAGAGACCTACGAAATTCATAGCGTTCAAAAGTTTGGCGAGGAAGACTTATGGATTTTCACCGCCAGAATTAAATACGGAAAAAAGGACGTCACCTTGCCCATCCCTTTACCGGTAAAGTGGGTGGGGGATGTCCCTGTGATAACCATGCAGGACTTAAATATACCCACACTCGGTACCTTTAGTGCTCATGTGGTAATCGATGGTCAGAAATATGCAGGCACTTGGGCTCACGGTAAGGTCGGAGGACACCTCTACGGCAAGATTTCCAAGATCATCAACAAGAAATAACTTAGACAATGGAATCAAAATTCTGGCTATACGCATATGTGACATTGGGCGGAGCCTTGCTCTTTGCCGGCGGATATTATCTTGGGCTCTCAGGAAAGGCTGACACCAAAATAGAATCCCAAAATTTTGTTTCTGATCAAAAGAAAAAGGAATCGGCAAAATAAGTGCAACAGGAAGAGCTAGAGGCAATAACGAATCCAATTTCATTGAAGACTGCTTTTGATTCATCGGTAAAGGTAAGTGAGACAAATTTTCCTATGGAAGAGAGGCAACGGGGCGAAATTCGGGAAATTCTGGATCAATTTGTCAACGAAACCAACCCAGTCTACAAATACGCAACCTTAGCCGAAGCCATGCAGCAACTGAATCGTGATAATTTGGATGAAACTCTGGAGGTTTTTGAATCCATTACTTTTGGCTTTGAAAATATGCAGGAGTATCGGATGCTTCTTTATGCCTGGAGCCAGTTTGATCCCTATGGTGCCATCGATTATTGTAACTCAAGAGCATCCGGCATGGGGGCAGGGTTTGCAGTTTCAGGGGTTTTAGAAGGATGGGCAGCACGCAATCCAGAAGAAGCTCTCAAATGGGTCGAGAAACCTGAAAATCAGGGAATGTCCAAATTATACAATTTCGGACTTATTAAGGGGTGGGCCTCGGCCGATCTCGAAGGAGCTTCTGAATATGTATTGACAATGGAAGGTGGCGATGAAGTGGAAAAACTGGCCGGTACACTAGTGGAATTTTACAACAAGCGTGGCTTTGGAGAAGCTTCAAGTTGGGCGGAAAAAATAGAAAACCCGAAACTGAAGGAGGCAGCATTCACAAAATTAAGC
>NZKO01000101.1 GCA_002692535.1 Opitutia bacterium | reverse complement strand
TATGCGAATGAAAAACTCCTAGAAATTATGGATAAAAATTTGCCGGCCAATTTTCGGAGCAGCAAGGAGAGGGATTTAATAAAAAAATGGCCAATTTTTAATTTGAATTTTTGGATGGCTGCAGCCAAATGCTCGTTATCTTCTGCATCACACATTGACGGGAGCTCTTTTGTTACATCAATGGGTGGTAATGGAAAAGAATTTGGAATAAAAATTAGCGGAATCCCAAATACCTGGTTTTGTGAGCAAGCAGACATTCCAAAAGGTAGAACAAGGGATCCGTTCTCACTTGACGACTGCACTGGTGCATATGGGGACAGTGCTCTTGCTGAATGTTTTGGGCTTGGGGCGATGGCTCTTTCTTTTTGTCCTGAAATGCAGAAAATTCATGATGGATTTTTTGATAGGCAGATTTTTGACATACCCAAAAAACTTTATAAAGATGTTCACCCCTTTTTTCATAAGTCGAAAGCTAGAGCAGGGCTTCTTGCGTCCACTGTTGTTGAGGAAGAAATTACACCAATAATAGAGTTAGGTTTAGTTGAACGGACAGGCGTTCATGGAGGTTTAGGCGCAGGGCTTTATCAAGCTCCTTTCAGCACTTTTAAAAAAGCGGTTACATCGCTAAATCAAAATGCATGAGGTGGGCAGGTTTTTCCAAAACATAAATATTAAGATAAAAAGTATGCATGTTTTGTTTTGTCATAATCAGTATTTCTTGCGTTATAAATTGATTGAGGAAGATCAGGAGATCAGATGAGAATTGGAATTTGTGGTGCTGGTGTTGGTGGACTTGCAACAGCATATGGTTTGATGTCACTAGGTTATGAAGTAGATATCTTCGAAAGAGCCTCCGAACTCAGAACCACCGGAGCTGGTTTCAATTTATGGCCTAACGCTGGGAGAGCAATACACGAATTAGGCCTTCGAGACCAATATGAGAGAATTTCTGTAAAGCTAGATCGTTACATAGAGTTGGATAGCGAAGGGAAAGAGCTATTTTCAACTGACACGAGTAATTGGCCGCAAAAATATGGCGCTCCTGCGGTCGGGCTGTATCGTCCGGAATTAGCCAAAATGATGGTTGACGCAGTTGGTTTGGAAAACATTAAGTTTGACCATGATGTAGCTTCGGTAGAGAATAAAGGTGAAAAAGCGGTTTGTCATTTCACGAACGGTCAATCATATGAGGCCGACGCTATCATAGGTGCAGACGGAATTAATTCAAAAGTTCGCGAACAATTAGTCGGGGGTGTCAATTTTCAACCTAATGAACTTTACGCTTACCGTTTTCGATCAATAATCAAGCTTGACGATGTTGATGTAGACCCTGCTGCACAAACTGGCTTTTACGATCGTGGTGGCTGGTTTTCCTACATTCCAATTGGTATGGGAAAGGCATATTGGTTCGGCTCTGTTTCTGGAGCTGAGACTTTTGATGATTTTGTTGAATTCTTTCGTGGTTGGGAGAGAACTCCTATTCCTGAAACACTCGATAAAACAAAACCGGAGGCACTTGTGAAGAGTCCCTTGCAAGATGTGAACGGAATTCCATACAAATGGACCCACGGGCGCATAACAATAATTGGAGATGCAGCTCATCCAATGATACCAGATATGGCCCAAGGAGCCAGCCAAACGTTTGTTGACGCGCAAGTTATTAGGGATGTGTTCACTAGTCCCAAAAATGTCGAAGATGCGCTCAAGAAATACGAAAAAGCACGGCGGGAAGTTGCAAGCTCGGTGGTTAAAATTTCGCAAAAGGGTCTTTTTCTCGGCCCATACAACGTGGATCCAATTGCGATCCGATATGAAAACGAGATTGAACCGCTTACAAAATTTGCACAAAAAAACTAACAAGATATTGAGGTAATAAGAATAAACTGCGCTAAAAAACCAAAGACTTTACAGGGCTTGTGGGCGAGGCAAGGCTGGGGATGACAGCTATTTAGTTGCAGGTGACGCATTGCATGGCTTTTTTGGCCGATAGTGATAAAGTCTAATTCTAGCAAGGCTCTCGCGCCAAGATGAGTGTAACCAATGAACGTTGTATTGATTTATTGCAAATTATTAAGGGAAGAAAAATCTGTCTAATCTTGTGATTCAGAGAGTGTGTTATGACCATTGGTAGTGATAAAAGCGACAAAAAGGTTTGGGCTTGGAGGATTGCTTCTCCGTTTTCCCATTCGGTTGAGGTTAATGATCAATTATTTTTGAGTGGTACGCCTGCCTTAGACGATGCAGGAGAAATTTTAGATCCCAATGATATAGCGAAACAAACAAGGCACGTCTTTGAAAATATGAGAGTGGTTCTTCAAAGACATGGCTTGGATTTCAAGAATCTTGTTAGGTTAAATACNTACTACGTGTTTGATGGGAACGATGAGGATGCGACTGAATATTGGGAGTCAATGACCCGAGTCCGCCTCGAGTACTTCGCAGATCCGGGGCCTGCCGCGACTGCAGTTCGTATCAANGGAATGCCATACAAAGGCCAATTGATTCAAATTGAGGGCATTGCCGTAAAAGGCCTCAGTTTTGAAAAACGCGAGAGAATAATGCCNCCGGGNAGTTGGGATTGGAGTATACCNGTTCCGCTTTCGCAAGGATGGAAATGTTTGGANAGTATCTATGTTGGAGGNCAAATTTCGGCGGATAAACAGGGTAACCCGGTACATGTGGGAGACGTTGTNCCACAAACTCGAGCCATATATGATTTTATCGATGAAGTTGTAAAAGACAGTGGAAGCACCTTAGATGACGTTGCGCACCTTAAAATATGTTTTAAACATAACTCTGTAGACCCTGAGGGCAAACCCCTGCTTNCAAAAATCATTGACGTCACCAAAGAGCGCTTTGGCAAGCATTCTCCAGCGATTACCTGTTTTGGTGTTGATCTGCTTTACCCTGGCCTGGTTCTGGAAATTGACGCAATGGCTTTCAAATCGAGACATGAACGAATTACAATGGAGCCTACATCAGGCAGTGTGCATGATGGAAGTTTTGCAGATGCAATATCTGCTTGCGGAGAAACATGGGTTGGAGGTCAAGAACCCTGGGATGACAGTGGTAATTTACTCTGTGAAGGTGACAACCCGGGACAAGTTAAAGCTGTTTTCGATAAACTGCAGAAAGTATTACANGAGTCAGGTTTAACGGTTAATGATATAGTGAAGTTGAATCTTTTTTTCGTCACAGACAACGACGATATAAGCAATGATTTTCACTGTGCTTTGAATATTTGGAAAAATTTTGCGCCAAATTCCAATCCGGCTATGACCGCAGTGAGAGCTTATGAGTTATCTCATCCGGGTGTTTCGATACAAGCTGATTGCATAGCAATAAAAAGATGACAATGGAGGAAAGCTCATGATAAAAAATCCAGTTCCTTGGCCAAATGGTGCCAAAGTAGCGTGTGCGATAACGTTTGACATCGATACTGATAGCATCTTGCATTTAGAACATCGAGAAAACGCTCCCACAAAAATGTCAACCATGTCATGGTTAAAATATGATGAGATTGCAATTCCTCGTATTCTTGAAATGTATAAACGGTGCGAGATACAGCAGACCTTTTTTTATCCTGCATGGTGTATGGAAAAATATCCCCACCTCGTTGAAATGATTCTTGAGGGTGGCCACGAGATTGCTGCTCATGGCTACTTGCATGAAAATCCAAACAATCTGAGTGCAGAAGATGAATTGTATTGGTTTGAGCGTCAGATAGCAGTCATCAAAAAGATGACAGGTGAAAAACCACGCGGATGGAGAGCGCCGCTTTACAATTTTTCTAAACATTCTATGGATTATCTGTGTGAACAAGGTGTGAAATACGACACAAGCTTAATGGGTGACGACATCCCATACGTACTTCAATCTTCGAAAGGATCTGTCATTGAGCTTCCCACTCAGTGGGCAATGGATGATTGGCCTCAATACACTCTCGCGCCTGATATGCATTTTATGATGCCCATTAAAGCACCACAGAAGGGAATGGAAGTCTTTATGGCCGAGTTTGAAGCCATGTATAAATATGGTGGGTTGTGGGTCACAGTTTGGCATCCATTTGTTTCTGGAAGGCTTGCTAGGTGTGACGGCATTGAAAAAATGATCCGAGAGATGCAAAAACGGGGAGGAGTTTGGTTTGCTAAGATGGAAGATATTGCGGCGCACGTCCAGTCTTGCATTGATGACGGGTCTTGGTCTCCAAGAGTAGATCAGTTGCCTTACTATGACGGTCCGATACCTGAACTTAATGACGGTACATTGGCATAAGTGAAAAACAGCTGGAAGTTTTGAGGTCAGAACTATTTTACTTCGCAGAAAAAGAATGTTCTTCGCTTTATGGGTAATCAACCGATCTCACGGACAGCATTATTTTCTGATTCCTGCGGTTCTTATTTAAAAATGTGAGT
>NZKO01000100.1 GCA_002692535.1 Opitutia bacterium | reverse complement strand
ACCCAGTTGTTCTTTGCCATTAGTACCATCATCAAACCAAATGCGAAGACTAACTCCAGCGTTGAGTTCAAAAATTTCATCAGGCAGGGTTGCAATTCCCTCAATTTCCGAATCTCCCAACACTATCGAATAGAAACCCTGTTCAACAGGAATGCTTAAAACATCAGTAGGTTCTACTCCAATGCCACCTTCATGATTCCACAAAATTTCACCCGTCTGAGAAATTAAGGCAAAAGCAAAAAATCCTTCTCCATGAAATGGAACCCCTGAAATCAGGACTCGACCCTGATGTGGAAGTTTAGCCGCAGATGAGAAATTCAGAAGTAAAAGAAAAGATAGAACAAAGAGGATAAAAACTTTTATTGAGATGCTTGCATTCATTTAAGTTGATCAAAAAGTAATTAGAATATCAGATCATAACATCCATCCAAATGATGTCTCCAATAGATGTAGATTTCTACTGGTAAATTTTTTCATTTCTGAAAGAAAGGCATAACGATAACGCCAATTGATAAAAAAGGTATCGTTCGGAAAATAATCAAAACCAATAAAGGCCTGAGGGGAGAAAATGGTGTCATGCTCGTTTAGATTCAAATCGCTCACCCGCACATCCATGTCCTGCCCAGAAATACCCACTCCCAAACCAGCATTTACAATGAAGCCCTCATTAACGGGAAGATAAGTTCCAAAATTAAAATTAAATCCTAAATGATCTGATTGCCCTGATGACCTTAGCGGCAAATTACCAAATTCGATCTTTTGTATATCACTTTTGATAAAATCCATTTGCATTTCGGTAAAAAACCTCTCC
This sequence comes from Opitutia bacterium, assembly GCA_002692535.1. GTDB lineage: Bacteria > Verrucomicrobiota > Verrucomicrobiia > Opitutales > Seribacteraceae > Seribacter. The sequence goes on along the minus strand of NZKO01000100.1, from coordinate 9,076 downwards.
CACCGATAACCAAATCGCCCGCTTATCCCAAAACCAAAACTCTCATCAAGCTTATAGTTTTCACCCAATGCTGATTTCCATTTCATACCCTGTCCATACTGAGTGACAAGCCCTGGAACCAGATAAAAGCCAATTTTTTCGGTTTTCGGTCGTCCAAACCTCTTTTCTTCAGAATTGGTTAAAATTCCAGACGACAAGATCACTTTAGGCTCACTATATTCAGATTTTTTTTGAGAATCAGAGTATTCCGTGATCTTGTTCTTAATGGGAGAGATTTCAGAACGAATATTTTCAAGCAACTCTCGAAGAACTTGAGTGTTTCTTTTCCGCGAATCAATTTGTTGCCCTATGACTTTTGTAATCCCTTCGAGGTCACCCTTAGTGGAAGAATGCCCAATAGCCTTTGACGGATCCTTCTGAATGACCTCTTTTTTTTCATTAGAAGATTCCGAATCATGACCATTTATCTTTGAACTCTCCTCATATGCTAAATTTAAATTTTTCTTAAGCAGCGGAAGCTCCATTTTGGTTTCATCAAGAATTTGTCGAAGTTCAAGCTTAGCATTTTCATTCTTATCGCTTCTGTATTCATCAAGAATATGCTTCTTCCCTCTTAGGGTCTTATTGTCATCACTCAATATGGAATCTAGGGATGGACTATCTGTGCCATCCATTTCAGCTTTAACCTCCTTCAAACCCCTTACGATGTGCGATAGATCATCACGAACATTTTCCAATCGAATTGAACCTTCCTTGCCGAACAAAACTACAACGGTAAAAGCATTCCAAAATATAAAATTATGGAAAATTCTGAGGAAAGAAAGTTTCATTTGTCGAGAACCGAAAACCCTGCTGTTGTTGAAGTTCCATACTTAAGCAGCTCTGCAATCGATCGCTCCTTCTCCACTTCTGACAATCCTTCCATAGACTGAATTACTTCAACAGCGTAGATCATCACTTCGGAAACAGCCGAGGCATGAGAAACATGAGGAACAAAATTAGCATGAATAACTTCATTTTTCAGCACCTCTATCTCAAACGACTCTGGATACCTGTAATAATCACCCGACCATCCCGCAAAATTATAACCTTGATCTGGCAATACGTGGATCTGAGTTTTTTGCCATCGGTAAAAATCTCCTACACCATCCGCATTCCCAGCCCCAATAATATTAGCTGAGAAAGAAATGTTGTAGGGAACGTTGGAATCAAACCACTCACTTTTTTGGTAATCATAAAAAAGAGCCAAATTTTCTGCATTGTTATAAAATGTCCAACGATCTATCGAAGGCAGGTAGAAGTAGGGAAAACTTTCTGAATTAGTCCAAATCCAGCCTAATTTCTCACGACCATCAAATTGCCCATGCCAAAACCACACGCCTTCTTCAATGCTCTCTTGGACATACAACCACCCCAAAGGAAAATTATAAACCCAGGGATAATCAGAAGCTCTGTAGTAACCAAACCATTTGGCATGCTTCCATTGGTTCAGCGGTTCCCGAAGTGGAGCACCTTGGAAAAGAATCGTTGCAGACTCGCCGCTGAGGTAATCTGTCCACAAATCAAGAAAGGTGTGTTCCATTGATAAGTTTTCTGTCATGCGGGACTCTTCAACTTGAATCTCCTCACTCAAACCATAGTAGGCTGGATATTCAGAACCAACAACTAGATCATATGATTGGCTCTGCAGATTGTGCACCTGATGCCCATTTAATGCATATTCTAAAGAATATGTATCACCATATGTGCAGATGGAGGTTAGTAAAATGCAAAATATATGGTATGTTTTTTCTATCACGAGTTGATAAACATTTTAAAGAAGCGATGTTACAAGCAAGGTAATATGAAAGATGTTTTAGTTTTCTTGAGAACCAACCATTTGAAAGTGGGGCGACAGACCGGATTCGAACCGGCGACCCCTGGTACCACAAACCAGTGCTCTAACCAACTGAGCTACTATCGCCACAAAAGATTTGTAATCTAATCTACTGCTAAATTCCGTCAATGAGAAAGCATTTGTAAATCTTATGTCTAAGGTAGAGGAATTCCTGTACGAACAATTATGATTAAATTATAATGCGACTACCCTTGCCTTTTATCAATCTGCCTAAGTAATTCAACTTGAGTGACTGAAGAATCTGCGATGTCAGTTATCATTTGAAGCGACTCATACATTAAATGAATAAAACCGTAAACGAACAAACAACCCAAAATAATCCCCAGTGATGTCAAATACTCGCCTTCCATCGCAGCAAAAGCGACTGCCACAATTAGCATTATAGCAAGAATTATAGTGAAAAATAAATAGACAATTCTAGCAAAGGCTCTGGATGCTGGATAGTGGGAATTTCTACGCATCATCTGAAGTGATCCCCTTCCCGATCTTTGGACTTTAGTGAAATTTTTCTCTTCCCCTAATTGATTTGCTCTTTTTTGAATTATTCTAGCTTGTTCTCTATTCATAAAAATTAAGTATGCTAAATTTTAAGTAAACTATTACTTAAGTTTATTGGCAAATATCATTATAAATGCCAAATTTAAAAGAATAATCTTACTACTTTTCCTTAAAGTAAAACCACCAATTCTTGGCCATACTTCCATGCCTTTTTTCCAGATTTGAAAATTTTGACAAAGTATGATTTTTTGAAAAAGAATTTGTACAAATGATGAAACAGGTACTCGGTTTTAATGTAAATTGATGTAGACGCTTATCTATAACTAAATCTGTATTCTCAAATCATCGATCAAAAATGTAATGGATGTACCCTTGACCGAAGTCCTGCTGTAAGGCATTATTTTCGCTTTTAATTATTATGCTCCAAGCTGGAATCGTAGGTTTGCCAAATGTAGGCAAAAGCACCCTTTTCAACGCCCTGACTAAAACCCGCAAGGCGGAAGCAGCCAATTATCCATTCTGTACAATTGACCCCAATGTAGGCGTGGTACAGGTACCCGACATGAGGCTTGAGCCTCTCGCCGAACTTGTGGGTACATCCTCAATTATTCCTGCCGCCATTGAAATGGTTGACATAGCCGGACTGGTTGCAGGAGCAAGTAAGGGAGAGGGTTTGGGGAACAAGTTTCTTGCAAATGTGCGCGAGGTTGATGCGATCGTGCATGTCGTGCGTTGCTTTGAAGACGAAGATGTGATTCACAATATGGGAAGGGTCGACCCGATCGGTGATGCGGAGGTTATTATGACTGAATTGATTCTTGCTGATGTTGAATCTGCACAGAGCCAACTGCAAAAGAATCTTAAAAGAGCAAGGGGGCAGGATAAGGATGCAGCTGCAAATGTCACCCTTCTCGAAAAATTGATTCCTCATCTGGACGAGGGAAAAGCCGCTAATCTTTTATCCATGGATGAAGATGAACGAATCCGATTGAAGTCGTTCTTTTTATTAAGTGCAAAATCTATGCTCTATGCCTGCAACTTGAAGGAAGAGGAAATTGCCGATCCATCATCCAATGAACATCTTCAAAATTTTCAGGAATGGGCGGCAGATCAGCAGGATGCGGATTGCTGTTTGATCTCGGCAAAGATGGAAGAAGAATTGTCTGAATTACCCGATGATGAGACCAAGGAGTACCTTGAAACGATGGGAGTTGCAGACTCTGGGGTGTCTTCCTTGATCAAGTCAACCTATGACCTTTTGGGACTAGCCAGTTTCCTAACTGCCGGTGAAAAAGAAGCGAGGGCATGGACTTTTACCAAGGGAATGACTGCTCCTCAATGTGCGGGTGTTATTCATACTGATTTTGAAAAGAACTTTATCAAAGCAGAAGTAGTTTCCTACTCTGACCTCGTCGAAGCCGGTTCCATGCAAGCCGCTCGGGAAAGTGGAAAGTGGAGGCTAGAGGGTAAAGAGTATTTGTTTGTCGATGGCGATGTCGTCCTCTTCAAGTGTAATGCCTAATTTCGATCTCTTCGGGTTGCGTAGGTATTAATTCTCAACATAATGAATTACTAATGTTTTCCTCCACATTTATTGAGCATTTGTATCTTCGTACCTGCATTCTAGCAGTAAGTCTTTTCTTTATCTCTTGCGGCGAGGAAGCACAAATTCGCTCCTATGAAATCCCATCTGAATACGATGGTCCTGTAGTGACATGGGAACTTCCAGCAGAGTGGGGAGAAAACCCTGATATTTCAGGCCCCATGGCAGGATCTTTTCATGTGAAGACAGACCTCGGACCGATAGGCAGAATTGGTGTAATGCCTTTTCGTGAATCCGTTTCCAGCGTGGATGTAGCCAATATGTTTGCAATGGAACTTGGACAATCGAGGATGAACGAAGAAGATCTCAAAAAGATTAGCGAGATCAGAAACATTCAAGGGCGCGATTTTGAATGGATAAGTCTTAATGACAAAGGGAATGAGGGGTCTACCCGTAAAATTCTTTTGGCACTCTTCAGGAATCGGGGAGAAACCTGGTTATTTCCTTTTATCGCTGATCGAGATCTAATTAGAGAACAAGAGAAGAATTTTGAATCTTTCCTAGCTTCAACCACTTTAAGAGCGGGCAAAATCGAAATAAGAGCAAAAGCCCCTGCCCTCCCGCCGCCTCCTCCTGCTCACGATCAGCATGGTGCACCGACTTGGGAGGTTCCTTCCCATTGGATTAAGACTTCAGCATCCTCCATGCGACTGGCAAGCTATGAGATAAATGACGGCAATGGGAGCAAACTGGATTTTTCCATAACTTCTTTTCCCGGAGATGTGGGTGGTACCCTTGCCAATGTAAACAGGTGGCTTGGTCAGATCGGAATCGATCCCGTCGAGGAATCCAATCTTTCCAAATATGTTTCCCCCATTGTTCTCGATGAAAGAGATGCCCAACTCGTTGTTGCAGTAGGAGAGAAAAATGCACTTTTCGCAGCCATTATGATGGTCGAAGATCGCTCATGGTTTTTTAAAATNACTGGCAACAGGGAACTTGCAAAAGTTGAGAAATCCAACTTTCTCTCTTTCTTGAATAGTGTTTGTTTCCATTAAACAATCATGGCTACTATCATAAAAAAGAAAAATAAGAATACCCTCGGTCGCAGGCGCAAAAAGTTTGCGTGGCTCGTTCCATTGGCATCCATAAGGCTCACACTTCTATTGCTNAGCCTTTCAATGATACTTGTATTTGTGGCCACCCTAGAACAGGTTAGGATTGGTATTCGCGGAGCACTGTCTGAATATTTTGAATCCATGTTTGGCATTTGGCACTATCCCGAGCAATTTTGGGGAGGCGAATTTTTGAATTCGATTCCCATTCCCATACCAGGCGGATACTTATTGGGTGGATTGCTGATCCTTAATCTAACTGCCGCTTACATNACTCGTTTTCAATGGACCGGCAAAAAGATGGGTATTCAATTGATTCATCTTGGTATCATCATGCTTTTGGTAGGACAGCTTGCCACCCAGGCAATGCAGGAAGAATCCCGCATGCAGATCAACAAGGGAGAAACCAGCAACTACATCGAAAGATTCCACGGGGTAGAACTCGCTTTTTCGGATGTTACTAATCCCAGTACCGAAAAGGTTGTGACTATTCCGCAGGAAATTTTAGAAAAGGGAGGGACTGTCCGGACTGCTGATCTACCTTTCAAAATCATGATCAAACACTTTGGAGTAAACTGCGACTTCACAGTAACTCCTGAAGGGTCCAAACGGGGAGCGATTGTTAATGAGGTCAACCGTGGAGTCGGGCAAACTTCCAACCTCACGATCTCCAAAAAAGAGGAGGACTTCAGTAGCGAGGGTTTAAATTTTGGGTATCTTGTGTTTGAACTCTTCGATGGGACGGAATCCATGGGAACTTGGCTGACTTTAGCCCACCCGGGAGGCAATCACTGGTGGAAGGAAAGCCCTCGTCTTTCCGATCTCGCTTTCCAACCCGTACGGCACAAAGGCAAGCTTTGGGGTGTAACTTTAAGGAGTGAGCGGGAATATTTACCCTATTCCATCGAACTGCTCGATATTGAAAATGAATTTTATCAGGGTACGGAAATCCCTTTTAATTTTGAAAGTGATATTGTTCTCAATATGGAAGGAAACCAGTCTAGGAAAGCATTGGTCTACATGAACACTCCCTTGCGTCACGCGGGCAAGACTTTCTATCAATATCAAATGAATTCAGCTGCCGACTACACTGTGTTTCAGGTCATACGTAATCCCAGTTGGCTGGTACCTTACATTGCATGCGTACTGGTTTCCATCGGATTACTTTGGCAGTTTAGCTTTCACCTCGTAAGATTCCTCAGAAAAAACTCTAACTCTGCCCAGCCCGCATGAAAGAAGAAAATTCTAAAAAGTCAGTCAAAGCAAGGGTTGTATTTTGGACACTTATTATCTTAGGGGTTTATTTCTCTTTTTTGCCAAACCGATTCGCAACAACATCCATCTTAGATTTTGTTAAAGGGGAACCTGCTGCACCCACTGAAGCTTTCGACCTCGAAGGGTTTTCGAGAATTCCAGTACTTCGCGGAGGNCGGGTCAAACCCATTGACAGTGTCGCTCGCAACACNCTGCTGGTTCTGAGAAACAAACGAACCGCACTCGATGAAAATGGTACGAAGGTACCTGCCATTAATTGGTTTGCCGAAGTCCTGTTTAGTCCTGAATCAGCCGACAAACTTAAAACTTTTCTCATCGATCATGATCAGGTCCTCGGCTTGCTTGGAAAAAAACTTTCAGTTGATGGTAAATTCTTTTCTTACAGTGAACTCGAACCATTCCTAAGTGAGATCGACTCCAATGCACGGGAGTCTGGAAAGGTTGAGCAGGAAAAGCGGGACAGCTTCGACCAGAATATTATCGACCTATANCGCTCGGTTCTCCTCTACCGAAAAATTAAAACCACACTGTCTCCACCCGAACCGAACTTGGCACCAGATATGGCCGAACAATTGCAGGTTGCAGATGTTTTATATGATCCGAACAAGGATAAAGACTTAACTGCGGAATATGCACGTTTCCGCGAACTTACGAAGGAATTATCTTCTCGTCCGGAAGATATCCGTATGGGTAGTGCCGACTTTGCCAAAGTCGTCTTCTTCCTTGATCACTACTCGAGGATGAATCTCTGGTCGGAATTTTTCCCAATTCCACCTGAATCTGATGATCCCAAAAAACAGTGGCGAACTATTGGGGAATCGTTGGTTGGCAAGGAACCTCTTGATTCGCAGGAAAAGCAAAAGATGGAGCCAGCAAGATTTGCGAGTACCCTCCAAGAACTGGTTGCGATGGAATCGACAGCCCTGAAAGCAAAGCTTCTTGACATTCTGGAAAACCAGAAAATGGATCCTACTTCCCTATTTGCTGCACAGTATGCTGAGGCTATCAAATTAAGAAGAGAAGTGGATCCCGTTCTTGGGCTATATGAAACTTTAAAGGAAAGCTATGCTGTTAATGACTATCCAACATTCAACGCAACAGTTGCAAAGCTGAGAAAAATTGGTACCACAAGAGCAGGAAAAGATTCTTCAACCCTAGGATTCGAAAAAATTTACAATGGTTTTGAGCCATTCTACCGAAGTTCTATCGCATACGTTTTAATTTTCATGATTGCGGGTATCTCTTGGCTGGCTGCCACATACTCTTCTACTCTTGGAAAAAAAGGCGATGCTGCTGGCACATTCAGAAACGCGGCTTACATTCTCACAGCAATCGTCTTGCTCTCTCACACTTTCGGTCTGGCAGGAAGAATGTATATAGAGGGTCGTCCACCTGTGACCAACCTTTATTCCTCGGCACTTTTCATTGGTTGGGGTGCAGTACTCTTATGCTTTTTCACTGAGAAGTATTTGCGTCTGGGCGTTGCTTCTGCAATGGGGTCACTTGTGGGCTTTGGAAGCTTGATAATCGCCCACAACCTAAGCCTCGACTCCTCTCTCAATCCAACCGGTGATACTATGGAAATGATGCGAGCCGTTCTTGATTCCAACTTCTGGTTAGCAACCCATGTGGTCATCATCACCATTGGATACTCGACCACATTCCTTGCGGGGTTCCTTGGGATTGCGTATGTTTGCCACAAACTTGTACTTTCCTTTTTTGGAGGTACCGCCAAGTACGGGTCCAAATTGATGAAATCGGAAAAAGACGGGCAACGGATACTTGGAGCCATGATTTATGGTATAACATGTTTCTCTCTTTTCTTCAGCCTGGTCGGCACAGTTCTCGGGGGTATTTGGGCTGATCAATCATGGGGAAGATTCTGGGGTTGGGATGCAAAAGAAAACGGTGCTTTGCTTATAGTCATATGGAACGCAATACTCCTCCACGCCAGATGGTCGGGTATCGCAAAAATTAGAGGAATTTCAGCTATAGCAATATTTGGGAATGTGGTTACTGCATGGTCTTGGTTTGGAACTAATATGTTGGGAGTTGGGCTCCACTCCTATGGTTTTATGGACAAGGCGTTCAATCCATTGATGTTCTTTATCCTTAGTCAAATGATATTCATTGGGCTCGCTTACTTCCCCGATTTCAAATTTAAACCTCGCGAAAATGCTTCGGCATAGTCACAAATGCTTGTCTTGTTTCCTAGGTTTTTTGTCGAGTGATTCTTGAAGTCTTTTAAGCACATCCTCAACCGGTTGTCCAAATGTGCATGGAAAAGGATATGCAGGATTTATCATATTGTATTTCTCAAGCGCTTGTTTCCTAAGGTTCAATATAATCAGTTGCCTGTTAAGATAAGTTTGGCTCGAAAAAAAATCAATTTCTTGGTGCCTAAAGCGCTTACGCTTAAACCATGTCCGTAAATCGTATCCATCCTTGTCTATTCGCAACCGCGACCATTCAAAAATTTGATCAAGCAGGCTCAGTAAAGAAAGAATCGTAAAAAGAATCGTAATTATCCAAGTTACAACTAGTCCGACATACTTGTAATCGATCAAGGCAAAGGAGCATCCACATGCGAAAAGAAAGAGCGTCAATGCACCCTGCCTCCACCAAATGGGTTTTATTATAACGGCTTCATCTCCCTTGCGAATACCCTTGTTTCTTTTCATTCCAGGGAAAATGCCAACTGTTGACCTTATTAATACGGGCGTAAGGTTGGAAAAAGAATCGTATCCC